>JBGZJM010000060.1:0-3933 GCA_041848845.1 Petrimonas sp.
GTGTTTGCAATCACCCCGTTGTCAAATCCTTTTCCGTTTATGCGGGTATAAACCATGTATTTCGCGGGCTTTGCCGAAGGTTCCGCCGCGTCTATCGTGGGCTGCCATTTTAGCTCAACCTCTGTCTCCCCCGAAAAAGACAAACTGAAATCCTTTACCGGCAATGGCTGTACCACATATTTTCGATTGTATTGTGAGGCAATGAATTTGAGCATCCCCTTATAGATCGACCGGCTTACGGTAAAACGGAACGAAGGGTCAAGCCCGTATCGCATGTCGGCGAAGTTCTGGTGTGACAGCAGTTCCAGCAGCATCGTGGGAACGTTGGGAATGCGAGCTTCCGCGTAGGAACGGTTCCAGAGGGGACGGCGCTTCCATTCGGGTTCGAAGTCGCGGCGAATATCGTTCACAATTTCTTCCATGATCAGTTCCGACAGGTCGCGCGAGGCCCACCGTGAACGTCCGTTTTCGAACCGTTCGCCGTTGTGGTGAGTCATGTAGATGCCCAGCGTGCCGACGATGGTGTCGCCCCAAAAGGGGCCTGCGTCGGTATGGAAAGCAAAAGCCAGGTCAAGAGGTATATTCAGCCCCTTGGCATCCGGCAGCACCGGTGATCCTCCCGCCAGCCAGTTTACCCATACGCCGCGGCCGGCGTAGTCATCGGTATAGTCATTTTTCCCTTCAGTCCGATTGTAAATTGTGTCGGGGACTCCCGCCCACTGCATCCAGTAGCGGGCGCCTTCGGTATAACGCGGATAACCGCTGATTTCGGGTTTGTAGTCGATTGTGGAAAGCATATTTTCTTTATGCGGCATCCGGGCAATGTTCCCCATTCCGCCTCCTATTTTCACGGCATCGGCGGTGACGGTTTTGCCGGCACGTTTGCTTTTGTTGGAAAGCGTGATTTTGTGATTTTTCCCTTTTTCGAAATTGAAATATCCCAGAAAAATCCACGTTCCTCCGCCCATTGTCTGATTAATGTTGAAATCGGTTCGCCCGCCGGCGTGATGTACGCTGTAAAACGCATCTTCCGTACTGTTTTTCATGGTTTGATACGAGACATACACGCCGTATTTCCCTTCTTCGGGAATATCGGGAGTCCACGTGGCGGTGCTTTCCGCGTCGCGCGAAACGGTTTTTACCTGCCTTGCCGTTCCCATCCGGAACGGATTTTCGCCGTCGAGATAAAACGGTTTCGGGTTTGCAAATCCCGCCGATGCGGTGTTTTGCCACATTTTTTTGCCGTTGGTTTCGGCGTAAGAACCGTTGGGGGCATCGTTATCGACGATGATTTCATGCGTGCTGTAATCGCGTTCGCGGGGCATCAGCACGCTTGCGCCCGCATTTTCCAGCATCGGTACAAGAAACGGAAGCACGTAACTCTGCGTGTATAAATCTTCCACGGTCTGAAAGATACGCGCGCGCTGCCATTCCCACCGGCCGAGTTTTTGTTCGTAGTACCAGCCATGGCTCTGCCAAAGAGCGATGTGATTGTTGGAGAGTCCCTTGGCGAATGAATTTTCGGGTGCCGACACATTGGTCACGAGCGGCGTTCTCACCTTGTGCGAAATCATCCGGTTTTTATCCTTCGCCGATTGTCGGAAATGGTTGGGGACAAGATGACTGATCTCCTGCTTGTCGGAGAAAACGCTGATCCGGTATTTCTTCTGCGCCGGAGGAAGAAGATAACGCACGCTGTCGTAGATAAGACGCACGGTATTCTCCCGCATGGGCAGGTAGGAGAGGGTGAGGCTGGCATGCAACTCAATGCTTTTTTTACGTTCATCCAGCGCGATACTGTCCACCGTAACACGCCCGGATCGGAGCGTGTTCCGATAAATGTTCGTAAGTGATTGTTCCAAACTCTTTTTGAGTTCAGTTTCGGTAGTCTGACCAAACAAGTTGGGAACAAATAATATTGAAAACAGAATGGGAAGAACCGTTTTTTTCATCTTGCTCTGACTGTTGACCAAAATTTTCGTAAAGTTATAAAATCCGTCCATTCGGGGCAATTGTTCCCAATGGTTTTATTCTATTTCTTTTCCATTATGTCCGACGGCTCACTTTCTTTACTGTCTGCGTTAAGAGTGGTTACGCAGTAGAATCCGCTGGAAATGGCCGGTACAGACGTTTCGTCAGTAATTGCCAGAACAATTCCTTCTTTTTTGATGTCGGAAAAATAATAGACAACCGATTTTACATTCCCTGATTTTGTCCAGGATAAGTTGTTGTTCTCCATTTTCACATTTTGGGGTTTGACCGGAGCCGGAGCCACTTCGCGTCCCACAAACGGGATTACTGATTTATTTTTATAAATGGATGCCAGTTTATCGGTTATGCCTATTCTATTTAAGAGAATAAAACGGGCGCTATATTGTGCGTTTCCCATTACCTTTTTGTTTTTGCGTGTTAAATCGAATTGACGTTCTAACTCGGTTATTGATTGAAAAGCAGCCGGTTGAGAGGGGTCGCCGAATTTATAATATCCGTGTCCAACCATTAATGCGGCTTTATGGTTATACTGTGCCCACCAAGTAAGTCGATCTTGAAAATTGTTGTACGTATTGCCGATTTCCTGGTATAACTGCGGCATAACCACATCAATCCATCCCTCGCGGCACCATTTTGCCACATCGGCAAACAGGGTGTTCAGGTTGTAAGAAGGATTTGCGGCCGGTGAAACGGTGAAAACCACCTGCGGCCTGGTTGTAACAATGACGTCGTGAACGGCTTTAATGGCTTTGTTCACATTGTCGCGCCTGAAATCTTCAATTTTTATCCAGTTTGACACCGTTCCTGGAGAATTCCCGAACATCAAGCCGATACTCTCACGGGAACTTTTTTCATCCTTTAAAATAATGGAACCCCATGAAGGCGATGAATGAAATCCGCCTCGTCGTTGCTTTTGAAGTAAGACCGGATCGACGGTTCTATCTTGTCCGCATTTTGAATGGATAATCTTTGCATTGTTTTTTCGGCAAAGATAAAAAATTAATATGATACGCAATTAATTATTGCGTTTATTATAGTTTCTGTTCCGATATGTCAGATAGTTGTATTTTGGGGCGACCGTATCGCTCCAGTGTTCGTTTTTCCTCCTTATCCACCAATACCGAGTCGATAGTCAGGAACTTTGCGGAAAGATTGGAAGCGTCGATGATGCGATGAATCTGTCCCGGACGAATGATTACCAGACTATCCTTTCCGAAAGAGTACTCCTCGAAATCAATATTCAGACGGCATTGCCCATCCTCTATGAAGCCGAAGAAATAATAATCATCGGTATGGGAAAAGGCGTATCTTTCCGAAGATGCCGATGTTTGGGAGACGACAGTCTTCAGATAGACTCCGAAATCAGAGAGCTGCGAACTTCTATGGATGGGTAACCGGGACATGTCTTAAATGTTTTCCACCAATATTTCCCGGACAAACTCCCAAGCTCCCTCTATACGGTAGGATATTCCCGGACGGATGATGGCGTACATGTCGGTGATGAACTCATTGTCTTTCAACTTGGTTTCCATATTGACAAGGAACTGTTTGCGTGTGGGAGGCTGCTCCACCACAAATGCCACATACTGACGATAGCACTCCAATATTTTCGTCGCATTCGTATCATTATTCTTCATCGCCCAATAGAGATCGAAGAGGTCGCGTCCCTTACGGCGTTGATACAATGCCCGAAGTTTAGTTCCGAGCAGTTCTTCCAACTCATAGCAAGTTAAATCACATTTTCCCGTAAACCATGAATTGGTTACTTGAAAAGGAATCTGTTTCAGTCCCAATACACTGAAATGCTCACGAGTGTTGATTTCTATTTTCAGCCGCAGGTCGATGACCGGAGGAAACTCCGATTCAAAGCGATAAATGACCGTATTGTTGTGGATATGCTGCTTGACTGTCCGTTTCGTTCCCAAGAATGCGAGCCGTTCA
>JBGZJM010000061.1:0-2520 GCA_041848845.1 Petrimonas sp.
CCCATCAAGTTTGTGGGAACAGGCGAAAAACTGGATGCCATTGATGTTTTCCATCCGGAACGTATGGCCGACCGGATTCTCGGGATGGGAGACATTGTTTCATTGGTCGAAAAGGCTCAGGAGCAATACGACGAAGAAGAGGCCCGCCGGTTGCAAAAGAAGATCGCCAAAAATCAGTTCGACTTCAACGATTTTATCGCCCAGATTCAACAGATCAAAAAGATGGGTAACCTGAAAGACCTGGCGTCGATGATTCCGGGTGTGGGGAAACAGATAAAGGACCTGGACATTGACGATGACGCTTTCAAAAACATCGAAGCCATCATCCGCTCCATGACCCCTAAGGAAAGGAGCAATCCCGAGATCCTGAACGGAAGCCGGAGGGCGCGCATAGCAAAAGGGAGCGGGACCAACGTCCAGGAGGTGAACAACCTGATCAAGCAGTTCGACCAGACCCGCAAGATGATGCGTGCAATGACATCAGGCGGCGGAAGAGCGATGATGAGAAACATGAGAAGAAGATAAAAAAGTCACAGAACACCGAAAACATGCAATTAATTGACGGAAAAGCCATAGCGGCGCAAATCAAAAAAGAGATCGCCGAAGAGGTTGCACGGATCAAGGCGAAAGGTGAAAAGACGCCCCATTTGGCAGCGGTGCTTGTCGGACATGACGGGGGCAGCGAAACCTATGTGGCCAGCAAAGTACGCGCATGCGAAGAGGTAGGATTCCGGTCGACCCTGATTCGTTACGAAGACGATGTTACCGAAGCAGAGTTGCTCTCCTGTGTGGATCGGCTTAATAACGATGCCGGGGTGGATGGATTTATCGTTCAACTGCCGTTACCCGGCCATATTTCGGAGAGCAGGATCACGGAAGCCATCGATTACCGCAAGGATGTGGATGGATTTCACCCGGTCAACATGGGGCGGATGGCTATCGGGCTCCCCTGCTTTCTTTCGGCCACCCCTTCGGGAATCGTGGAACTCCTTAAACGGTACGAAATTGCAACCCGGGGGAAGCATTGTGTTATCTTGGGCAGAAGCAACATCGTGGGCAAACCCGCCGCATTACTGATGATGCAAAAAGGTTACCCCGGCGATTGTACGGTAACCGTGTGTCATAGCCGCACAAGAAACATCAAAGAGATATGTCTCCAGGCAGACATTATTATCGCGGCGCTGGGTGTTCCCGAATTTTTAAAAGCCGATATGGTGAAAGAAGGAGCAGTGGTCATTGACGTGGGTACAACCCGTGTTCCGAGTGACAAGACCCAATCGGGATTTAAACTTACAGGCGACGTCGCCTTCGCTGAGGTGGCTCCTAAATGCAGTTATATCACACCGGTACCGGGGGGAGTCGGGCCGATGACCATTGTTTCCCTATTGAAGAACACTCTCCTGGCCGGAAAGAAAACGATAACGTGAGTTTCCATGTTGCAAGCCCAACCAGAAAGCACCTGACAAATCCTGTCAGAGCGATAGTGTTTGAACGGACGGGTATTTAGATCACTTTGTTCTTGGGGACAGTAGCGACAAACTCTTTCAGGTAAAAAGGCTCGAAATAGGCAGGGTCAACAAAATCAGCGGCGGCAAACGCGTTTTCCGCCAAGGCAGTCATGGCTTCTGCCTTTGGCTTTACGTCCGGAATAAACGAAGCGTTCGGATGCAGGATAATTTCCTTACATTTCTCGGCGCCGCTGCCAAAAAACAGGATCTTTTGCTTTTCCAGTAAATCGGCATAACTCTCCCCGTCCACGATATCTGCCGAGGTGGCGCGAACAACCTCCAGGTTTGCGTTGAACAGGGTAGCATAGACCTCCATTCGCCGGGCATCAATCATGGGGCAAAGCAAGTGACCCGGTTCAACCTTCCCTCTCATCACCCAGGCCATAATCTTGGGGGTGGGAATAGCAATAAGTGGAACTTCCAACCCATAGCTCAATCCTTTGGCTTCCGATACTCCGATGCGTAATCCGGTATAAGAACCGGGACCGCTGCTTACCGAAACGGCATCGATCTTCATGCCGTTATCGCGGACAAACCGCATCATTTCTTCCACAAAAACGCCCAATGACGTAGCGTGCGATTGTCCGTTCAGGTTTTCCCTGCTCAGCAAGACATTTCCTCCGGACGATAAGGCACATGAACAAACTTCCGTAGCTGTTTCTATATGTATGATGGTGGGCATAGTTATAAACTGCCTGGTATAACGCTTAATGAGAGCAATGGTTCATAAAAAAGACTGCACATGAACGCGCAGTCTCCTTTTCTTCGACCTATTGAGAAATATCAATATCTTCTTTCACGATTTCCGTAACCGCCTCTGTTACCACCGCCTCTATTGCTGCGTTGATTATCTCCTTCGGCACGGGGACGGGCTTCCGACACTGACAGTGTACGACCGTCGTATTCAGCTCCGTTCAATTCTTCAATAGCGCGCCGACCATCTTCGTCAGCCATTTCAACAAAACCGTAACCTTTCGATCTGCGTGTTTCCCTGTCAGTAATAATTTTAGCC
>JBGZJM010000062.1:0-5359 GCA_041848845.1 Petrimonas sp.
AAGCCTTTGCCGTTTCCAGCAATTCTGTCGGGAATACCGGAGATCCGTTTGCTATATTCCAATCGTTATAGTGGACATAAGGGTCTTTCAGATAATCGGGCTTTTCCGTCAACGAGCGGAGAGAAAAGTTATTATTGTAGTTGACCGTTACCTTTTCTGTCTTGCCGGTTTTCGTTGTAACCAGAATAACGCCATAAGCCGCCCGGGAACCGTAAATAGCTGCCGAAGCGGCGTCTTTCAGGACTGAAATATTGGCAATATCCGTCGGATTCAGGTAGTTCAACTGTGTCTGATCAGAAATGACACCATCAATGACAATCAAAGGAGCCCCTCCATTAATGGAAGCATAACCACGGATGTTGATACTCGGATGATCATTGGGGTCACCGCTTCTCGGATCAATATTTAAACTGGCAACCGTTCCCTGTAATGCATTACCGATCGTCGTAATCGGACGGTCTTCCAGTTTTTTCGTATCCGCCGTTGCCACAGCGCCGGATAAATTGACTTTCTTCTGTATACCATACCCCACAACCACCACCTCATCCAGTGCTTTTGTATCTTCTATCAGTGTAATGTTAAAACTCGTCCTTCCTGCCGTATTGATATCTTGTTCCAAGTACCCGATATAGGAAATGTGAATAGTGGCATTATTATCCACACTTAATGAAAAATTTCCATCCACATCGGTAACGGTTCCGTTGGCTGTCCCGGCTTCAACGATATTGGCCCCTATAATGGGTTCTCCTTTTTCATCCACTATTTTTCCGGTAACTTTTTTTAGTGTTTTAATGGGTTGACTTTGTTTTTCTGAGGTTCGACTCAGGACAATCTGCCTGTTTTTCAAGATGTATGTAATATCCGTTCCGGCAAACAATTGCGATAAAACAACACTCAAATCCTTGTTCTGTACATTTACACTTACTTTACGGGTTACCTCTACCAGTTCTTTGTTGTACAAAAAGCGGTAACTTGTTCTGGCCTCGATAGCGGAGAACACTTGTTCCAACGGTACGTTTTGTAAATCCAACGAAAGGTTAATCTGTGCCTGTGCCTGGAATCCCGAGAAATGCGATCCGAAAAGCATACACAGAAAGACAATAGTGGGACGAAATGCGTTCCTTCTTTTAAAGTTTATCATACATGTTTTTTTGAAATGATTAGAATTTTAAGTTTCGCAAGTTTCTTTGGTTGGCACTGACACTCGATTCCCGCTGCTTTTGCGACCCGTCTGCCGCTTGCTTGCTGAAAGAAAAGAACTCGCTTACGCTCAGACAGCTTTTCTTTTTTAACGCAAGGCCGCGCGGAATGTGTCCCCGCAAAACAGCTAAATATCCCGTTGTTGGTGCACAAGGCCTGATAACTGATACTTGCGAAAGTTGAATTAGAATAAAATAAAATTAACGAGCTCTTGTATGTAAGACGTTTCAAAAAAGAAATCCCACATCCGAAAGTGAAAAAAATCGAATATGGGATAAAAATTGTTTATGGCTCCCTTTAGTAATTTCGGGATACCTCGATTATTTTTTTGGGGTTACGCTTATCCCCGTTAAAGCGATAACGGATAGGGGCGGACATCCGCAACAATTCGAGTATCTCATCTAATGATTCCTGTTCGAAGGTAGCCCGGTAACGTTGCTTTGCCAGTACAGGGTCTTTTATGGAAATATCCACGTTAAACGTTCTGGCCACTCTCTTGAAAATATTTTCCAGGGTTTCATCCCTGAAAATAAGAATCCCCTCTTTCCATTTGCCGTACAGTGAAGCATCCACGGTATGCACATCGTACCGGTCGGTATTTGTGTTCCATACAAATTGCCGGTTAATATCCATTTCCGTTTTTTTGTGCCGTTGAGGTGATTCGATGAAAACGCGGCCTTCTTCCAGGGTGATTGTCCGTAGTGTGTCGGAAGGATAGGCATCCACATTGAATTTTGTTCCGGTAGCCGTGATACTGATGCCATCGGCCATGACAATAAAGGGGCATTGCGGGTTAGCCTTTACCTCAAAGAATGCCTCTCCGGCCAGAAAGGTTTGCCGTTTGCTCTTCTCAAAAGGGATGGAATAAGATAACTTGCTGCCGGAATTAAGCCAGACGGTGGATCCGTCGGGCAGGGTTATTTGAGTATAGGTACCTTTGGGCGCAATGATCTCCTGTCGTGAATAAACGAACTCTTCCTTGGATTGACGCTTAAAAATCAGATACAAGGAAATTAACAGCAACGGAATGACGATGACTGCCGCTGCCCGTTGCCACCATACAAGAAAGTGAATCTCCCCTCTCTTTCCTTTTCTTATTCCTCTCAGTATTTTTGCTTCTGCCCGGTCGATACGAATGTCTTGAGCCTGAAATGCAGGGTGTGTTGTATCCCAGATGTTCTTTAGTTGAGCAAAAGTTTGTCTGTTTTTTGCACTTTCGTTACACCAATCAGCCAATCGATCTTTCTCTTCAGAAGAGATGGTTCCGTCGAAAAATCGGGCAATTAATATTTCTATATCTTGTTCCAAATTCAGTTTTTTTTGAGAATTATCATAAAACCGTTGAAATTCATTCGACATTTTTTGCTCGGTTCCATGCGTTGGATGAATAATTGTCTTTGCTTAATGCAACTGTTCAACGGTTACCTCCTGTATTGATAAGACGTTTCATCTTCTTTCTTCCACATCTTGAAACTATAAATAAAGTAAAAATAACATCCATAGAAAAAAATCTTTTAAATAATGGCGCAAGAATTTTAATGCTTTTCCAATTCTTTCTTCAATAGTTCTTTCAGACACATGTAAATTGGCTGCAATCTCCCGGTATTTAAATCCGTAAATCCGGCTTAATTCAAATGCGTGACGATATTCTTCAGGCATTGCGTGCAATCCTTCTTTTAAGCGGGATTCCAGATCAGAATATAAAACATATTGTTCAGTCAGAGAGTCAGTATCGTTCCCTAAAAATGCAACGTAGTCGGCGTGAGCCCTGACAACTTTAATGTGTCGTAATTCATCGAGGCATCCGTTTCGGACGGATTGCAGGAGGAAACTTTTAAGCGAGGATCTGATACTGATGCTGCTGCGGTGGCTCCAAAGATCCAGAAAAACATTCTGTACAATATCCTCACAAATATCTCTTCTATCGGAAAGGATTGTTCCGGCGAACAAAACCAAATCCTTGTAATATTTACGGAATAAAAACAAAAAAACATCTTCGTTTCCTTCTTTCAACCGGTCCAATATTTGTGATTCATCGTACATTAACAAAAAGAAATCAGATCGAAAACATTTCTGCCGTTTTCTCTATAAATAATAATCATACACGTACCGGCTTCGCACCGGCACATGGGTAAGCCGTATAACGGTTTACAGGCAAGGGATGGTGCGTTTCACCCCCGATGCGGTTGTCTTGAGGCGGATATCGGCGAACAGGGGTCGGTGGTCGGATGCCACCGGTTCATCCACCACCTCTGCCTTGTGCCTGGCGTAACTCTCTCCTCCGGCTGTGTATCCAAATATATAATCGATCGTGTTGACAGGATTGACCGAGGGTGATGTGGGTTGCTTGGGGTTGGAAAGTATCTGCCAGTCTTTTTTCAGGAATCCGATGGGAGCCGAGTCGGGGGTTGCGTTCAGGTCGCCGATCAGGAAGACCGGTTTGTCATAACCGCCCACGGCTCCGGTGATGATCTTTACCGATTGCAACCGCTCCTCTTCGTTGAGGGAGAGGTGGGTGTTGACCACCACATACTTTTCAAGTTCCACGATAAGCGCTGTGCGGGCTTCAGTGGCTCCGGGCAGGTTGATTTTCTTCACCGCTGCCGGTTTTTCCCGGCTCAGCACGCCGTTGCCGTACTTTCCCCCGTCGTGCAGGATGGAATAACCGAAGGTGGCGTACATCCCGGTCTGCTCGGAAAGCAGCCGGATAATGTCGATGTTGCCGCTCCTGTTCGTCATGCTGTCCACCTCCTGCAGTCCGACTACTTCCGGGTTGACGGCGAGGATCAGTTTTCCGATGCGTTCGATATCGACCGTATTGTCCATCCCCCTGCCGTGGTGGATGTTGTAACTCATGATCCTGCGGGTGTTTTCCTGCTGGGGAAACCGGTTGCCCTCCCGCTGAGAAACGGGTTGTGCCTCGCTGTGAAAGAGGGCGAGGAAGAAGAGCAACGGCAAAATAATACTTTTGTTCATCTTCTTCCGCTTATTTCATGTTCAGCAACCTCTTGGCGTCGCTCAATCTCTTCTGCCAGTCGCCTGAAGGTTCCAGCGTGCCGAACCCGGCAATCGCCTCTTCCAGCTGCGCCAGCTTCTTCAGGGATTCGGGCGTGTTCTCTCCGGTGTACTTTTTCCGCAGTATCCGGATTTTTTCCGTGTCCTGAATCCCTTCCACCAGCCGTTCGAACCGGATGGAGCTTCGGGCATCGGGATACACGAAATAGGTGTCTCCTGCCGGCCAGGTCCGGAAACGGGAGTCGGTCAACGGGTTCTCTACCCAGGAGTTATAGGCCCAGCGCAGGAATCCGTCCAGATCGAGGGCAGCCGCATACCAGGCTGCGTATACCGATTCTGCCGAGGGGGAGAAAGTAAACATGTTGGGAAATTTATCGGCACAACAGACGTAGTAGGTGGTGGTAAGCCCTTTTGCTCTTCGTGCCTCGATCTCTTCACGGCTTACCTTGTTGCCGGCACCCACGCAAATATCTTTTATCCACGGATATTCGCGGTAACTTTTGTGATTATCCGCAAGCGAGACGCCCAGCTCGGGTGCATGGAGTTCCAACACTCTAAGGGCTGCCTTCATATCGGCAGGCCCACGTTCGTCCATCGCGATATTGGTCTTTTCCAGCCATCCCTTTTCCCGGAGGTGGCGGGTAAAGTCTTTCAGGAACACTCCCCACAGCTCTTCATACTCTTTCGACTGCGCCTTCAGCTCCACGGTAACCCGCTCGCCTTTCTCCATATCGTTGTAGTGCAGCTGGTTATTCCAGGTAAGGAGAGAGTAGCAGTTGATCATCTTATTGATGCCCAGATCCATCATGAACTGTACCCAACGGTCGAAAACGGTATAGTCGAAACTCCAGCTCCGGTCTTTGTTCTTCGTCCAGACAATCATGTCGGCATACGCATCAAAGCACTGGTTGTTCCAGGGGTCCTTGTTCAGGGTAGCAGTAATCACTTTTTGTCCCGCATCGGCCAGCATCTGCATCAACGGTTTCATCTTCTCGAAATGGGCGTCGCTCCACAGCTCCAGGTTGTGTACACGGGCTACGGCTGACGGGTGCTGCCACAGGTCGAGGTGGTAGCTCCATTCTGACGGTTCGGGCAGCAGGCGGTCCACGACTTCCAGTTCGATCCCGAAATTACGGGGCGACTG
>JBGZJM010000063.1:0-3336 GCA_041848845.1 Petrimonas sp.
GACCTGAAAAACTCGATATAAGAACGATTCTTATTCTTTGTCCTTAATCAAATGCTTCAAATTATCGTCGTTCTCGATACGGTGTTTTTCTAATTTCACGATATCTCTACAACGGAATCACATATTTTTTCAGCGCGGGGTCTTTCAGTGAACTTGGAACGGCGTTTTTCACCTCATCCACAATGATGTGGATCAACCGCTCCCGGATAAATTCTTTCCGGGTGATAAGGCTGATCTCGCGTACGGGAGTAACGTTTTTAAACGGCCGCACATTTTTCTTCTGCTGTTCACTGAGATTATATGTCGCCATTTCGGGAATAACGGTCAACCCGTCGTTGTCATCCACAATTTTTATAAGCGTATCGATGCTTCCCGCTTCAAAGGCAAAAATAGAGTTCGACCTGCGTCTTTTTCTCATGTTGCAGAGGTGTAGAATCTGCGTCCGGAAACAATGCACCTCATCAAGCATCCAAAGCCTCCCGTTGTTTAAATCACTCTCGTCCAGCTCATTTTTAACGTAAAGCGAACGTTCCTTGGGGGAGACATAGGCAAAAAACCTTTCGTAATAGAGGGGCCTCTCGGTAACGGTGTCATCGTTGAGCGGAGTGGCCAGGATTCCGCCGTCCAGCGAATCGTTTGCCAGACCGCGAAGGATATTATCGGTTGTCAGCTCCCTGACAATTATGCTTATATCGGAGTTTCCCTGCCTATGTTCGTCCATCAATTTCGGCAGCAGGTACGGAGAAACCGTCGGAATAATTCCCAGCCGGAACGTTCCTTTTATAATGCCCTTTTCTTCCCGGATGATCTCTTTGATCTGGTTAATCTGGGCGACCGAAACACGTGCCTGATCGATTATTTTCCGTCCTATCTCGGTAGGCTGGACCGGGAGCTGGGTACGGTCGAAAATTTTCACTCCCAGCTCGTCTTCCAGCTTCTGAATCATCATGCTGAGGGTGGGTTGCGTAACAAACGAGGCTTCGGCCGCTTTGGAAAAATGGCGGTAATTGTCAACCGCGATTATGTATTCAAGCTGCTGGATATTCATTGCCGGTAATTTGAAAAGTACTTCATAAACTGAACGCGTTCGTACAGCGACGGGCTGGCGATATTGGCATAATTGAGTTTTCCCTTAAAATCGGACAGGCGTTCGTAATTGTTCTGCTCCATCCACTCTTCCACGCACGTGATCATGTTACCGATCACATCCGTTCCCTGCTCGTAAAGCACGCTGCAAAGCTGCACTCCCGATGCGCCGGCCAGAATTCCTTTAATGGTATCTTCCCAGGAGTGTACTCCGGTTGAACAGAGTATGTCCATATCCTTAACGCGTCCCGAGACGATGGCCGTCCAGCGCAGTGTCTCGTGAAAATCGGCCGGGTTGCTGAAAACGGTTCCGGCTGTAATCTCCATTTTGTTGATATCCATATCGAGCTGATAAAACCGGTTGAAAAGCACAATTCCGTCTGTTCCCAACGCTTTCATTTTGCCGACCAGTCCGGGTAGATTGCCTATGTTTTTGGCCATTTTTACCACAACAGGAATTTTCACCGTTTTTTTCAATTGCTTCACGATGCTGACGTAGGAATCCTCCAAATAGGTATCCCCGTATTCTCCGGCGTTGAGCAAAAACAGATTCAACTCAATAGCGTCCGCCCCGGCCGCCTCGATACTTTTGGCAAAATCCGTCCACCGGGTCAGTTTATAACAGTTGATGCTTGCCACAACGGGGATAGTGCATTCTGCTTTAACCGAACGGATCAGGTCGAGGTATTTTTCCACGTGGTTCATCCGGATATACGCGTTGATATAGTCCGCCGCTTCGGGATAATCGGAAATTTGCGTCAGTTTTTCGGTGTGATTTTCTATCTGTTCTTCGAACAGGGATTTGAGCACCACTGCTCCAATTCCGGCTTTCTCAAGCTCTTTTATTTTCGACAAGGAGTTTGTCAAACCGCTGCTGGCAGCAATAAACGGATTCTTCAGCGTCAATCCGGCGAATGTTGTTTGTAAGTTTACCATGTTGAGTGAATGTTTTTCAATTATCAAGCGGGACAAAAATAACTATTTTAATTGATAAAAGTGATTGTTTGGGTTACCTTTCCCCAAAAATCAACGTTCCCACCCGGATGACCGTCGCGCCTTCCTCTACGGCAATGGGGTAGTCGCCCGACATTCCCATGGAAATCTCTTTGAAATGACCATCATCGGGGAAGTAGTCCGATTTAAATTCTCCGAACAACGACCGGATCAACCGGAATTCTTTTCTCACCTGCACCCGGTCGTCGGTATAGGTGGCCATACCCATTACACCGGCAAGTTGCACATGTGTGCAGTCGCGCCACTTGCCCCGGGCAAGAAAACGGCGGCATTCATCGGGAGAGAAGCCCGATTTTGTCTCTTCATCGGCTACATGCAGCTGCAACAAACAAGGTATTGTCCGATGATGGGCTGCGGCCTGCTTCTCGATTTCAAGCATCAGCCGTTCACTGTCCAAACTGTGAATAAGGTGAATAAACGGAGCGACAAACTTTACCTTGTTGCGCTGCAGATTGCCTATAAAATGCCATTCGATATCCCCGGGGAGCCTCGGTTGTTTTCCAACAAGCTCCTGCACGCGGCTTTCACCGAAACTCCGCTGGCCTCCGTTGTAGGCTTCCAGAATCTCTTCATCGGAGTGGAACTTGGAAACGGCCACAATTTTAACCCCCGCCGGAACCGCCCCCCGCAGTTTCCCGATATTGGCTTTTATGTTCATTCCCCCGCACTATATTTAAACACATCCATTATGGCTGTCTCGTTTACCGACGCGAAAGCGTAGTCCACCATCGTCTTTTTCATTTCGGTTTCCACGATCTCCACCGCTTCTTTCAGCACCGAGGCCTGCACGAGCATGTTCACGGCCGTTTTCTTTTCCGCACCGCTTTTCTCGTCGAGCGTAATGAAGTAAAGCTTTGCCTTGTAATAACGGTCGCCCGTTTCGTTAAAAAAAGTATCGGAGAACCTCGCCCGTTTAATATCGGAGACGGTAAAATCGCCCGATATATAGGGTTTCATCTCTTCCATAATTCTCGCTTCCGCCTCGGTGAACGACATCGCATCCACCAGATAAGGCTCGGTCACCGTTTTTATCATGCCCGTATCCAGGGTCTTATCGTAGCGCACCTTGCATTCAAACCAGTTGTACATATTGTTTTTTTAATTTTATATAGGATCACAAAGGTACAAATTTTTTTACAGTTTTGCTTTGAAACGATCGTTGTGGAAGTTTACGCTCGTCGTGTTTTTATCTATGGGGCTAAAAACGAAAAGCGACAAAACTAATTAAATAAATAA
>JBGZJM010000064.1:0-6431 GCA_041848845.1 Petrimonas sp.
TCGGGAGCATATTCCCGAACCCTGAAAGGGGCCCCGCTGATCTCCGTGAGCCAATGTTGCAGTTCATTGGCAGCCCATATCTCCGACTCGGAAGCGTCGGTAGATATAAAAATATCGTATCCTGTTTTTCCGTCCGAAAACAGATCATACCTCTCGGGAGGTGTCCGTTGCACCGCTTCACGCGCCGGATGGGCAAAAACAGACGAAATCCAATCGGGAAAAAACGACAATCTTACAACGCTTGTTTCACTCTTCGAGCCCCCATTATATGGCAAGAGTAAAGAAAACAGCAAAAACAATTCCATGATATTCAATCCGTAACGCTTCATACGATGACTATTATTGACTTTCAACCGTATTGTATGGAGTCCTCTTGTAACCATTTCTTTGGTTGTGAGAGATTTACATGCTCGTTTCATCTGATTGATTCGATTCTTTACATTTTTTTGTTTTGTTGTCATTGTTTATCTTTTGTTTGATACGATGCGTCGGCTCCGAAAACCCCAATGCCCTATTTTACAGTCCTACAACTCATTGAGAATCAATAGGCGTACCTGAGGAAATTTCGGCAAAAAAGACTTTCCGGAGGGGGACTCATGCAACTAAAATAATGGTTGGGAACAACCGTAATCCGCTTCGCAGATTTTGCTTTCGCTCGGCATAACGCAAGCAAACTTGGTTCTGCACTCACTAATTCGCAAAATTCGTAATCCGAAATCCGTAATTAATCATGTACCTCCAGCAACCATCCTTTTTTGGGTTCAACAGGTATCGGTTCGTTGATTCCGAAAGTTGCAGCGGGCTGAAAATTTTTAATCTCCGGAGCGGCCACGGTCATCTTTTCGGGGGAGAGGCCTAACGCTTCCCAATCGAAGGCCAATTTCACCGACTGTTTCCGGCTGTCGAAATTACCCAAGGAAATCAATATTTTATCCGGTTTCCGGTAAACGGTCGCCTTTACATTGGGATGCGAGCTCTTTACCGGGCAATCCTTGCTCCAGTAACCTTTCATTTCGGCATCTTCTATCCCGAAAGAGCGCCAGAGCGCCCATACCGGTCCGGGGCCATATTTTTCTTCGTACCCGTAACGTCCGGTAGTACCGTAAACCATTCCCAACCACGGATTCACACGGTCGATCATCTCGCTCATCAACCCGAACGGTATTCCCGAGAAGGTGATCAGCCACTCATCCGGCATCTTCGCGGCATAGTCGAACCCTTCGCCGAACCAGAGACGATCGATATAAGGGAAAAAGCCCATGTACTGGTTGGCAGGCCCCATGGAATACTGTTCGTGCGAATGCAGGTCGATCAGCGAACCGGGGCGGTACTGTTCCATAATTTTCCGCATCCGCTTCAATACGGGGCGGTCGTAGGCTACATCGTCGAGATAGACTCCGTCGATCTCATAGTTCTGCAACATCCAGCGGAGTCCTTCGAGATAGTAGTTGATCCACCTTGAAAAACCGTTTACCACGATGGAGGCATCGTACTGATCCCCGGCAATCTCGGTGAACCAGGCCATCTTGTAGTCATCTCCCAAATGTTCGCAGAGCCAGGGAAGGCCGTGACCCAATCCGGTCGGAAAAATCTCGTGATTCAAACTTTTCAGCGCGAATATCTCGGTGGTGTAGTTCGACAGTTCACGAATGGTATAATAGAGTTTCACCTTCCGGTCGTGTCGGTGTTGTTCCCGGATATATTCTATCAACGGTTGTTGTACGACAAAAGGATAATTGATGACCGGGTTCAGAGGGGTGGCGTGGTGCAGGTTTTGAATGTTGGCCCCGTTGCCAGCCGCTTCATCCATTCCCGTACTGCTGTGCGAATATCTTTCGGAGAAATGTTACCGGGTATCAACCGTTTTCACGGTCGTGATCATCAACGCAAACTCGAATGATTTGGGATCGGGAGACAATGAGGTTCTACCTGTTGCGGCAATCGCTTGCGCCGGTTTGCCCGCGGCACCGGAGATCGATACCGATCCTCTGCCTGCGTTCGACCATACTTCCGGGGGGGCGGGTTTATAATCTTCGAGCAACGGCCCGTGGTAGCTTCCCCCAAGAAATTCGAGGTGCAGTCCGGCATCGACTCCTCCCGTCCAGAAACTGTCCCAAGGTCCTTTCCAATTCCATCGGTAGTGAGAAGGACGGTATCCCCCCTTATATTTTTCATATCCGATTCCGATAAAATATTCGGAAGCCCGAGGGGTATAATCGCAACAGAGACGAATATCCTTGACGTCAACCGTTTCGGAAGAAGAAACCTGCATCCGGTAACGGATATAACCGTCGTACTCCATACGCCCCTCGCACTCAAAGCAAATTCCCTCCTGCCGGGAAGAAGTGTTCCATACCGTCAATCCGTCGGCGACCTTTTCGGGCATTGCCCCCGAAGCATCAAAAGTGATGTTGCCCCGTTGCGTCTCCACCACAAAGCGAAACGGTTTTTCGAGGATATCGATGCCATTGACGGCGATTGCTTTCGGAAGGCCGTTGTTCTGAAGATGCAGCGTCTTGCCGGTCGCCCGGATCATCTCTCTATCCGCCTCCATGGCTTCATACGGCGCAACGGGTTGATCATCGATCCCTATGGTGGAGTTCAGCCATGCCAGCCGTGCATGACGCCACAACTCCCCCTCTCCCTTATCTTTCAATATCCCATCCTGCACATAAATGGTCACATCGATGAGCCGTTCCCCGATACCATCCGCAGTAAGGGTGATCACCCCTCTGTATTCGCCGGGATGAGCCGTTTCGGGGATCTGCACGCCGCACCAGAGCGGCTGTACCTTGCCTTTCTCCACGTCCAGCCGGAAATCGAGCGGTGTGCCATCCCAGTTGATCCCTTCCCGGTTGAAGCAGGTGATCTCGCTTGCGGCAATGCTCCCGTTTTTGCCGACCAGATCGGAGAAACGCAACCGCACATCGGCCGTCTTTTCACGGGGTGACCATACCCCTATTTGCCAGACATAATATTCATTGCGCATGGCCGAACCTCGGAACGCATCGGAAGGGCCCTTTTCGATCCAACGAACGGGAAGGCGGTCTGTCAGACGAATGGGATAGGCGCGGTCTTCGGTAAAAAGAACCGGATTTTCGGGATGTTGCGCAAGAAAATCTTTTGTCTCCGACCGGGTGGCAATCAACCCCATCGGTGTGGGGAAGTCGAACCGGAGCCGGCTCTCAAAGCGGAGAATCGACGCCTTTTCGAGCGCTTCGGGATCGGCGGGCAGGGAGGCCAGCCACTTGTCATCGGCAATTTCGGCGGGGATATCGGCCTTGTCACTGGTAAGAGATACCGGCGTATCGCTCTTTCCTTGGGAAAGGTTGCTGTTTCCCGGTGCGGGAAGATAATCTTCCCAGGGTTTGGAATCCCACCGTCCGGAACCGTATCCCCGTCTCATCACATATGGAAGATAATAGATATAATAGGTCTCTGTATGCTTCTGAGGCTGAAAAACAACCACCCCTTTCTCGGCGGAAACATGGTATATCTTGACATTCCTGACAGGTAACCCGGTAGTGGCATCATACACCACAATCCGTTTCCGTTCCGGGTTCAGGTCGGAACGCCGCCAGGGAAGCACCGCCACCACCGCGTTTCCG
The DNA here is from genome assembly GCA_041848845.1 of Petrimonas sp. Lineage (GTDB taxonomy): Bacteria > Bacteroidota > Bacteroidia > Bacteroidales > Dysgonomonadaceae > Petrimonas. The sequence goes on from JBGZJM010000064.1 coordinate 3,609, forward strand.
TTATGAGACGACACGGAGACCACCGCCCGATGGTTTCCCAGCATATCAGCCGCCCAGGCGCTGTCGGCAACGACAAACGGGATGCCGTCGGGAGAATAGGGAAGATAAGCGCTCTCTCCGTCGGGAAAAACGACGGAAGAACGGCACGCGGAACAGCAGAGAAGCACAATTGCGGTAAGAAGAAACAGTTGCCTGAGAATGGATCGATTCATCTTCATCGTTATAAAAATTAAAAACAGATATATTCCCATGTAAAGCGATCATCGTGATCGACATACACCATCAGATAACCGCTGAAGGTATCGCCGAAACCGCCTCCCAACCACCAGTTATCGCAGACAGCTCCTCCGGTAACGAATTGCGTCTTCCGGGCATATATCTCCTCATACACATGCTGATGCCCCTGCAGGAGAAGTTTTACGGAATAGTCACGGATCAGATCCCAAACCTCCTTATAGTTTGAGAACATACCGTCGCTTGTCACATAGCGCCCTTCGATGACCGGATAATAGAGCGAAAGCATCGGCACATGCATGGAAAGTACGATAGGAACATCGGTTCCGACGGCTTTCAGATCTTCTTTCAACCATGCAATCTGCTCTTCCCCGATGCGGTACACCCCTTTTCCGTCCTGTTCGTTGCTGTTGAGCACGATAAAATGTACCCCTTTATGGGTGAAGGAGTGATAAGCGGGGCCGAAAACTTTTTCGTAGGAGCGGAGGCTTTGCGGATCGAGAGAACCGTTCGTGAAAACCAGGTCGTGGTTGCCGGCCGTATAATAGGCCTTTTGTCCGTTTTCATCGACCATCGCCTTAAATGTTTTCATCAACGCTTCGGCCCGTTCGTCACCCGGCTTGTAATGGTCTATCGGAACATTATCGCCGCCGAAAAGGAGGAAATCCGGATCCCGCATCTTCACCTGCTCTAACACCCTTCCGAAACCGTCGGCACTGCCCCGGGCATTATTCTCATACAAGTGCACATCGGTGAGAAAGGCAAACGAAAACTTCGACTCCCGTCTGCGTTGCTCCGAATAGGCCAAGCGTAACCGTTCAAACAGGGAGAGATAAGCAACCAGCCGGTTTTTCAAACCTGTTTCCCTCTCCGCTTTTTCCAATTGAGCGCGGTATTCCGAGAGATCCCCTTTCAATTTTTCGAGCACCTTCTTCACGATACGGCGCTCTATCGAAGCATCCGGCATCAGCAGCAATGCCTCCATATTTTTCCCCTCCTCCATAGAAGCGGCATATAAAGCGCCCGCCTGTTCCGGAGAGCTACGGTAAAAATCTTTTGCAACAAGAGCGGCATCGATATTGGAAGCACTGAAAAGAACCGCCCCTTTTTCTGGGGAGAGATCCTCGACACCGATCTCCGCCTCAAAACGTTCATATTCTCCCTTTACCGGATATGCCAGCAGGGAGTCGGCAAAACAGAAAATGGCGTGTTCATAAACCTTGCCGGCAACACGGATGGGTTCTCCCTTGTCGTTTACCCGCATTTTTGGGGCGCTGTCATGCCCCGTTCTCTCATATTGGAAAGGCAGCTCATCCAACCATACACTCTTCCCTCCGCGTGCTATCAGACGGGCATTCCCCCAGACGGCATAATCCCATTGCCCTTCCTGGTTGCCACGGGCAGCCGACAGGAAGAGCGTTTCAACACCGCGCAGGTCGATAGAAAAGGAGGAGGCCTTCTCCCCGAATTTCTTTCTGACCGGTTCAACGGGCACTCCCCCGGCCTCTTTGCGCTTCTCCGTCATCCGCACCTTCAGTTCCGCATAACGGGCAATCCACTCCGGTGTCTGCGAACTTTTCCCGGCAGATTCTTTTTTGGCATGCTCCAAAGCAAACCGTTCCGGTTGGGCAAATGCGGGTAGGGAGGATGTCAATGCTGTTGCAGTGATCCATCCCGAGGTTTTGATAAAATCGCGACGCGACTCCTGATATTTTTCTCTCTTCATCTCTCTGTTAATTTATTTTATCCGTTTAAAATATTTTCTTCAATGCGCCCGAAAAGCTTTACCCGTACTGCGGTTATCCATCATCTCTTTTCTTACTGAAAAACGGGCCGTAAACAGCTTTCACCGTCATTTTTTCATCTTCCGCCGAAACAATGTAAATTTTATAACAATCACCTTTCGACAGCACTTTCACCACCACATGACCATTCTCTTCCGCAATCTGTCTGCTCCATTCGCGCGAACGACACCTTTCCCTCAAACAGGGGGGAATGTAGGTGAAATAGAGCCTGCTCTTGTTGCCGTCATGAAGTTTCGGAGAGGCGACACGTTCTATTACCGACGGTTGGATGTGTTGATAATCCCACACCGGAAAAATATAATGTGCCGCCCGGATATTCCGAACGAATCCTTCCGGCATGGCGTCTAAATAACCGTGATGGTTTACTTTGCAAATATCGACCTCCCCACATACCGTTGCAACCTTTTTCTCTATTTCGAGATCTTTTCCCGCCGTATCGTTGATCGCTCCGCTCAAATCACCAGCGGTATAGTACCCGAACGCACCGTAAGAAAGCCGTATTCCGCAACTCATGCTGTTTTTGTTATGATTGCATCGGCGGTTCTTACGCGTGTCACTGACCAAGGAATCCGCAACCATTCCCTTACCGGTCCAAACGACGCCATTTGAGACCAGATTCTGAATTTTAAATTCCGGGTAGCTTGCAGTATCATAATGCAAGACAAATTGATCGTCAGATCCAACCGTAAACGGTTCGGCTTTCAACACACCCGATTTTACCTGCCATTTCACAAAACTTCGGTAATTTATCAAATGGTTATCGTTGTTATCACTGCAGGGAAAA
>JBGZJM010000065.1:0-2703 GCA_041848845.1 Petrimonas sp.
CATTCGTGCTGATCAGGTGCCGCAAGTAAGCCTTGCTGTAGAGGGTGTCTACGTATGAGGCGCCTGCCTCTTCGATGGGAGAGAAATCCTTTTTCCACCGTTCGTTCCGCATGTTCAGGATGCCGTTTTTGGTGAAAATCTGTCCGTTTCGTCCGTTTCGCGTAGGCATGATGCAGTCAAACATATCTACTCCCCGCTCTATGGCCTCCAGAAGATTGGCCGGAGTACCTACTCCCATCAGGTAGCGTGGCTTGTCCCTGGGCAGGATCTCATTGACCAGTTCCACCATCTCGTACATTTTTTCCGTGGGCTCGCCCACGGCCAATCCGCCGATGGCGTTTCCGTCCGCTTCAAACGAAGCGACATTTTCCGCCGCACGGCGACGAAGGTCGGGATACACACATCCTTGCACGATGGGAAACAGCGTTTGCCTATAGCCGTATGGACATTCGGTTTGGTTGAACCTGTCCATGCACCTTTTCAGCCAGCGCTCCGTGAGTTCGAGCGACTTTTTCGCATAACCGTAATCGGCATCGCCGGGCGTGCATTCGTCAAAAGCCATCATGATGTCCGCTCCGATTATACGCTGGATGTCTACGACCTTCTCCGGGGTGAAAAAGTGTTTTGAACCGTCGATATGCGAACGAAATTCAGCCCCTTCTTCCGTTAACTTCCGGTTTTCGGCAAGCGAAAATACCTGAAAACCACCGCTATCTGTCAGGATGGGCCTTTCCCAACTGTTGAACTTATGCAGTCCGCCGGCCGGTTGCATGATATCCAATCCCGGCCGCAGGTACAGGTGGTACGTGTTCCCCAGAATAATTTGCGCTTTGATGTCGTCTTTCAACTCGGTCATTTGCACGGCCTTCACGCTTCCCACGGTGCCTACGGGCATAAATACGGGTGTTTCAATCTGCCCGTGGTCGGTCGTAATCAATCCTGCCCGTGCTTGCGAGGAGGAGGCGGTATGTTGCAGTTCAAATTTCAAAACGGTACAATGCTTTGGTGCTGCCGGATTTTCTGTGAAAACTTTCCTTGCTGCTGCCGGACGCTGACAGCAGATGAGTCCCCTTTCACAGAAATCCCCGTAGTCTCTTTTTATTAATTGAACGCAAAGATAAGCATTCTGCTCTCACAATCTTAGCAGTTGTGGATTAAAAATAGTTAGAGGGTATTCCGAATGAGTTTTCTTCAGATACCCGGATGCCTATAAGTTGAACTTGGGTAGCCTTTCCAGGAAACTTTTAACAAAAAGACTTTTCGGAGGGGACTCATTTAAAATTTGAAATTAATTGAATAATTGTTCAAAAACGGCCAAAATCTTAAACTGCCAAAAATTCGAATTTATTTTGATCGTTTTAAACATAAATGCGGAAAACGCTGCACGGAAATGCTGTGTTTAACCATGATTAACGTTGAAATGTGATTGTGGGAAAGGAGTTTTAAACTATAAAGTTGGGAGTACGCTCCTATTTGGCAAACAGATAACCCGTTTGAAAAAGATAAACAAGGGACGAAAAAGAGAGAACCCTCAATTTCAAAGCATAACCTTAAACATTTTTAACTGCGAAATCAACCGTAACGATTTAACATTTCCTATTTTTGTGTTTCGAAAGCCGAAAGACCCGTTTGGGGCTAACGGAAGTTCAGTGCCGTAAATTTAAACAGATTGCAATATGAGTCAGGTAGTTGATATCAAGGAATTAAACGAGAGAATAGAGACGAAAAGCGCCTTTACCCAAACCCTGTTTACCGGAATGGATAAAGTGATTGTGGGGCAGAAGCATTTGGTGGAGTCGCTTTTAATCGGATTGTTGTCCGACGGACATATCCTGCTTGAAGGGGTGCCCGGGCTGGCAAAGACATTGGCCATAAAATCCCTGGCCCAACTGATCGAGGCAAAATACAACCGTGTCCAGTTTACGCCCGACCTGTTGCCGGCCGACGTTATCGGAACCATGATATACAGTCCCCGCAACGAAGAGTTCCAGGTTAAGCACGGCCCGGTTTTTGCGAATTTTGTGTTGGCCGATGAGATAAACCGAGCGCCTGCCAAGGTGCAGAGCGCGCTGCTTGAGGCCATGCAGGAACGTCAGGTCACTATCGGCGAAAAAACCTATAAGTTGCCCAATCCTTTTCTGGTGATGGCCACGCAAAACCCGATTGAACAGGAAGGAACCTATCCCTTGCCCGAAGCTCAGGTCGACCGTTTCATGCTGAAGGTGGTTATCGGTTATCCGACCCAGGAGGAAGAGAAACGCATCATCCGTCAGAATATTTTTGAGCCGGTAGCCATTGACAAGCCGGTAGTCTCTACCGAAGAGATCCTGGAAGCACGTAAAGTAGTGCGCGATGTTTATATCGATGAAAAGATCGAACGCTACATAATCGATATTGTGTTCGCTACCCGTTTTCCCGACCAGTTCGGCTTAAAAGGGATGAAAGAGATGATCGGATTCGGAGCATCGCCGCGCGCGTCCATCAACCTGGCGCTGGCTGCCCGCACATTTGCCTTCATCAAGCGCCGCGGTTACGTGATCCCCGAAGATATCCGTGCTGTTTGCCACGACGTTCTCCGGCACCGCATCGGACTTACTTACGAAGCAGAGGCCAACAACCTGACATCGGAAGAGATTGTCAGCGAAATCTTGAACAAGGTAGAGGTGCCGTAATAATATAACGGCCGGGAGGCCTGAAGAACGG
>JBGZJM010000066.1:0-13736 GCA_041848845.1 Petrimonas sp.
CACATACCAGACCCGATGCTCGCGGTATACGCCGCGCGAAGTGCCTGCCGGTTGTTTGAATCGCAGTGTGTGGGGAATGAGTTCGGTGGTAAACACGGCGTGAGCGGATCAGGGCAGTTTGGGAAACTTTTTGAAATCGGGGTTCCGTTTTTCCAGGAACGCTTGTTTGCCTTCCTGTGCCTCTTCGGTCAGGTAGTAGAGCATGGTGGCGTCGCCAGCCAGTTCCTGGATGCCTGCCTGTCCGTCCAGTTCGGCGTTGAGCCCGGCCTTGACCATGCGCAGCGCCAGGGGGCTGTGGCGCATCATGGTTTCTGCCCATTCCACCACCTCATCCTCGAGGCGGTGGAGTGGCACCACCTTGTTCACCAGTCCCATATCGAGCGCCTCCTGTGCGTTGTACTGGCGGCAAAGGAACCAGATCTCGCGCGCTTTTTTCTGGCCCACGATGCGGGCCAGGTACGAAGATCCGAAACCGGCGTCGAAGCTGCCCACGCGGGGGCCCGTCTGTCCGAAAATGGCGTTCTCGGAAGCGATGGTCAGGTCGCACACCACGTGTAGCACATGTCCCCCACCGATGGCGTAACCGTTTACCATGGCGATCACCGGCTTGGGGATGGAGCGAATCTGTTTTTGTACATCCAGCACGTTGAGGCGCGGAACGCCATCCTTGCCGATGTAGCCTCCTTTACCCTTCACGTTCTGGTCGCCACCCGAGCAGAAGGCTTTGTCGCCGGCGCCGGTGAGCACCACCACGCTTACCTCTTCCATCTCGCGGCAGAGGCGCAGGGCGTCGCTTATTTCCCCGGTTGTGGTGGGGGTGAAGGCGTTGCGGTAGCGGGGCCGGTTGATGGTGATCCGGGCTATCCCGTTGTAAAAATCAAACAGGATATCTTCGTATTCTTTGATGGTCGTCCATTCTCTTTGTGTCATTTTCTGTTGTTTTTAAGTTGTTGGAAATAGGATGCGATATGTTTGCCGTTCTCTTCCATGGAAGTAAACACCTCCAGTAGAACAGGCCGGTCTCCCTTACGATTCATGAAGAGCGGCAATTGTTGCTGCAACTCTTCTGCGTTGCGGGCCGTAAGGCAGCGGAAGCCCCGTTGCTCTGCCCATGTCCGGGCCTCCGCGGTGTGCGCGGCAGCCACAAAACCATCCAGTGCTTCCGACCGGTTGAGTCCGGGCAAGGTGTGGAAGATGCCTCCTCCGCCGTTGTTGTTCAACAGGATGCGCAGGTGGGGCGATAGGTGCCGGTTCCAGAGTCCGTTCACGTCATAAAAAAAGCTCATGTCACCCGTCAGCAGGAAGGTGAGTCTCCCCGATGCGGCGGCATAACCCACGGCGGTGGAGAGCGAACCCTCGATACCGTTGGTGCCCCGGTTGCAGAAGAGTTCCACTCCGGCGGGGAGGTCGAGCAACTGCGTCAGGTAGACGGCCTGGCTGTTGGCCAGGTGCAGGGCAGATCCTCCCGGCAGTTGCCGCAGGAAGCGGCCGGTTATGCCGAGATCGGAGTAAGTCGTCTCCGGAGGTATGATTGATTCGGTAGCGTTCTTCCAGGATTCCAGATAACGGTTCCCGTTTTTTTCGGCCGGCAGCGCTGCCAGCCGCTGCAGGAAAGCAGCCGGATCACACCGGATGATGTCGGTCAGCTTCTGGAAAGTGTCGCTCACCTCTCCGGAAGGAGTGATCTGCCAGAGTTCGTTGACGCCGGTTTTGCGGATAAACTGCTTCAACCGTTTGGAGACAATGTGGCCTCCCAGCGTGATCACCAGCTCGGGAACCAGTTCCTGCAAATCTTCTTCATCTTCATTCCTCGTGCGAAGCATTGCGTCGAAACGGTCAAAAGGGCCGGCAGGCATGTTGGAGAGCCGGTCGGCCAGCACCACCACCCCCTGCTCATCCGATATTTTTTGCAGCGATTCTGCGAGTCCGTGGCCGGGAGGCAATTGCCCCACGATAATCATCTTTTTGGTTACCAGACGGAAACGTGCCAGGTAGGACTCTTCCTCTTTCTGTGGAAGAGTGAATTTCCCTTTTGAGCGGCGAATCACCCTTACTTCCGGTAGCTGCTTGCAATGAAACGAGAAGAGCGGCTCCGAGAGGGAAATGTTGATATGCGCCGGACCGAAGACGCCATTGTTGTCCAAGGCCAGGATGGCTTCGTTGATCAGCCGGTTGCAGTGCCACTCCTCTTCTTCATCCTTAACCTCCGGCAGTTGTACCGACCGGCGTACCATCCTTTCAAACATGCCGTTCTGCGGTATGGTCTGTCCGTCGCTTTGGTCGATCCATGCCGGGGGCCGGTCGGCGGTGATCACCAGCAGCGGCAGTTGTTGATAGTAGGCCTCCGCTACGGCAGGGCCCAGGTTGAGCGCTGCCGTGCCGGAGGTACAGCATACTGCCACCGCTTGCAGCCGTGCCTGTATTATTCCCAGGGCAAAGAAGCCGGCGCTTCGTTCATCCACCACACTGTAGCAGGTGAAGTCGCTGTCTGTGGCAAAGGAGTGGATCAGCGGTGCGTTGCGTGATCCGGGAGAGAGCACGAGTTGGGTGATGCCGTGCGCTTTAAGCAGGGCCACCAGTTGTAATACGCTCTTCTTGTCTGAATACATGGCGCTGTTTTTATTTGACGATACTTGCCATTGTCTTGAGTTTCTGTTCCGTCTCCTCCCATTCATCCCGGCAGGTGGAGGAGGCGAGCAGTCCGCTGCCGGCATAAAGCGTGAGCCGGCTTTCCCCGATCTGCATACAGCGGAGGTTGACGTACAGGTTTGTCTCTGCCGACGGATCCAGTATGCCTAAAAAACCGGTGTAGTAACTGCGGTCGTACCCTTCATGATCCGCTATGAATTGAAAAGCTTTCTCTTTGGGAAGCCCGGATATTGCGGGAGTAGGGTGGAGGGCTTTTAACAGGGTGCCTATTTCCCGTTTGTCGGGAAGGAAGAACCTGAAATCGGTCCGCAGGTGGGCCAATGCTCCTGCTTTGATGGTGTATGGGCCGTTTATTTCCGGAGCCAGTTGAAAAGATGTCAGTTGTTTCAAGATGTAGGAAGTGACCAGGTGCTGTTCGCGGAGATTTTTGTCGTCCCACGACACGTTTCCCGAATCGGGATATCGCGTACCCGCCAGGGCAACCGTTTGCCACTCGTTCCCCGAGCCTGCCAGAAGGATCTCGGGTGTGCTTCCCAGCCAGGTGCCGCTTTGGGGGGTATGGAGCAGGTATACAAAGGAACGGGGATACTTTTCTGCCGCCCTGAAAAAGGATTGTCCCGGTGAAAAAGCGGCTGCCCTTTCCATCGTCCGGGTCCTTGACAGGACCAGTTTCTCCATTTCGCCGGTAAGAAGCGGTTTGTGGAACCGCTGAAAAAGAAGGCTGTAGTCGGATTTTATGTTCTTTTTCTGTATCTCCGTATCCGTCTTCCCCCGCTTTCTGTCCTCGAAGCAGGTGTTTACCTCGCAGAGATCCGTGCAATCGGGACGGATGAGAATAAGCGGGGAAGAAGCTGTTATCCGGAAGGGTGCGATGACAAACCCGTGTTGCCCGTTCAGTTCTTCGATGTCGTTCAACAGCAGCGGATCTTCGCCGTCGGTCTGCATCGCAAAGCGGGGAACCTGTTCTCCGGGCAGCCGGTATATGGCAAAGCGTGCATCCCGTTCAATCAGTGCATCCAGAGTCAGGTATTTCTCCTTTCCGCTCATTTTCTCTTCAGTATGCTGTTCACCACACGGACAGTTGAGACCAGCCTGCCTGCCGAAGTGAAGATGTCGATATTCCAAACGTGGGAAGAGCGTCCCTGGTGAATGAGTGTGCCTACAGCCTTTACCTGATCTCCTTCCTTTGCCGGCGAAACATGGTTGCCGCTGACTTGTATGCCTGCCGCCACCTCGTCCGGCGCGCAAAGGGCCAACGATCCCTGTCCGGCCACCGACTCCGCCAAGGCCAGCGTGGCCCCCCCATGCAGCAGGCCAAACGGCTGGCATACTCGCTTATCGACTTGCATCACCGCTTCCGTGTGGCCGGGAGACAGGTGTGTGAAGGTGATGCCCAGCGTATCCATGAGTGTGCCCCGGTACGCGGCATTTACCGGGTGTTGAGTCTTGTCGTCCATGCATTCATCTTTGTAACTTACAAAAATAGTGAATTCATTGGCATGAACTTCTTAAGATTCTTTAAAATGATGTTATCTCGCGTTATCCGGAGTGTTTGCGGAAAAACGGATGCTGTTGCTGTTGTCTGCCGAACTCTGGGCTACCCACAGCATGAAATCGCCGGCCTCCGTCTTTTTCTTTCCGTCGGTACCGTAGAAAGCCAGGTCTTCGGATTTCAATTCGAAGGAAACTTGTTTGGTCTCACCGGCTTTGAGGGCTGTCTTCTGAAAACCTTTCAGCTCTTTCACGGGGCGGGTGACGCTGCCCACCAGGTCACGCACATAGAGTTGCACCACCAGCTCTCCGTCAATGTTTCCTGTGTTTTGGACATGGGCCGTGACCACCATCTTGTCACCGGTTGTCCTTATCGATGATTTGTCCGCACTCACGTTGCTGATGGAAAATGTGGTGTAGCTCAATCCGTGGCCGAAGGGATAAAGGGGAGTGATGGAGGTGTCGAGGTAGTTCGACTTGTAATCGTCCGTTTCGTTTGAAAGGTCTACGGGCCTGCCGGTATTCTTTTGGTAGTAATAGATGGGGATCTGACCCGCGTTTCTGGGAAACGACATCGCCAACCTTCCCGAGGGGTTGTGGTTACCGGCGATCACGTCGGCAATACCGTGACCGGCCTGTGTGCCCGGGAACCATGCCTGAAGGATGGCGTCCATGTTTTCATCTTCCCAGGACAAGTCGAGCGGGCGTCCGCTCAGGGAAACCAATACAAGGGGTTTTCCGGTAGCCTTCAACGCTTTTAACAGTTCCCGCTGTGGCTCCGGCAGGCGGATGTCGGTTCGCACGGCGGCCTCGCCCGACCAGTTGAAGTCCTCTCCCATTGCGGCGATCACCACATCGGCTCTGCGTGCGACGGACACTGCTTCGGCAATCTTGCCGGGTGTTGTTTCGGTGATGGAGGATCCTTCCGCAAAAAGCAACCTCACCGAACTGTTCCTGTATTTTTCCCTGAGCCCTTTGAGGATGGGAACACTTTTATTGCGGTCTCCCAGGCCGGCCCACTCACCGTTCAGGTTGATGGAGTCGTTCATCAGCGGGCCAATCAGCGCGACCGTCTTTCCGCTCTCTTTTGTGATGGGCAGTAGCCGGTTGTCGTTCTTCAGGAGCACCACCGAAGAGGCAACGGCCTTTCGTGCCGTTTCCATAAATTCCGGAGTCATTGTATTCTGTTTAGCGCGCTCTTCATCAAGATAGCGGTAGGGATCATCGAACAGTCCCAGCAGGAACTTCATTTCGAGGATACGCCTTGCTGCGTTGTTGATCACTTCTTCCGATACTTTTCCTTCCCTCACCGATTGGGAGAGGTGCTTGATAAAGGTAGCACCGGTCATATCCATGTCGATACCGGCGTTGACGGCCAGCTCGGCAGCCTGCTTCTCATCTTCGGCAACCCCATGAGGCACCAGCTCATTTATACCGGTGTAGTCGCTTACCACAAAGCCGGTAAAGTCCCATTCTCCGCGCAGCATGTCGGTCATCAGTCGCCTGTCTGCCGTCGCCGGCATGCCGTTAATCTCATTAAAGGATGCCATCATCGTGCCCACCCCGGCATCTATGGCGGCTTTGTAGGGGGGGAGATAAATGTTTCTGAGGGTGTGTTCCGACAATTCGGCAGGGTTATAGTCCCTGCCCGACTCGGCGGCACCGTAAGCTGCCAGGTGTTTTCCCGTGGCCAGCAGGGTGTGTAGCCCTCCCAATGCCTTGCCGTCCGCTCCCCCCTGAAATCCGATGACGCGTGCTTCGGCGATTCTGCTGCCCAGGTAGGGATCTTCACCGGCACCTTCCATTACCCGCCCCCAACGCGCGTCACGGGCTATATCCACCATCGGGGCAAAGGTCCAGTTGATTCCGTCCGAAGCCGCTTCAATAGCCGCAATTTCCGCCGTTCTGCGCATCATTTCCAGATCCCAGGAACAGGCTTCCGCCAGCGGAATGGGAAAGATGGTCTTGTACCCGTGGATCACGTCCTGCCCGAAGAGGATAGGGATGCCTAACCGTGTCTTTTCAACGGCAACTTCCTGCATTTTCCGTATACCCTCTACCGAGGTGGCATTGAAAATGCTGCCGACCCATCCTTTTTCAAGGTAAGGCTTGAAGTCGTCCGACATGACCGGGCCGGTGATGGACCAATTGGCGGAGAACTGTGTCATTTGTCCGATCTTCTCCTCCAGGGTCATCAGGGCCAGAACCGAATCGACTCTTCTCTCCACGTCCCTGTCGCCGCTGTAACTCGTCCACCTGCCGGCCGGGGGTGATCCGCAGGATACGAACAGGATCACCGCCAACACACTTATCATTGAAATAACGCTTAGTTTCATGATCTCTCCTTTCATAGGTGTTACTTGTCTTGTTTCTGAAATTCAAATCCCAGGTTTTGAAGGCCTTTCCGTATCTCCGGGGCACCCATGAAGAGGTTCCACAGCAGTCCGCTGCGATAGTTCTCAATCATCGGGGCGATGGTCAATTGGTCAATGGCCAGGTACCGCTGCGGATACCAATTGTCCTGGATGCTGAACGCATCGTAAAATCCGTATTTCCCCCAGATCCTGTCGCCCAGTTCAACATAGAAATGTTTCAACGCCTTCATCGATTCTTCGGGCGTATAGGGAAAACTGGATAAAGCGGCCGTTGGTGTTATGACGCCCAAATCATTCTTTACGGGCATATGCGCCGAGTATCCGTTCACCGAGTAGCTGGCGGTCAGCCCCCAGCAATTCTCCCCGTATCCTTTGAACCCTTTGGGATTTTGTCTGCAATAGTTATAATGGATACGTGCCTGGTTTTTGTTAACCTCCCAGTAGTCGGCGTATTGGTCTTTTAATCCTTTGGGATTCAGTCCTATATACGAATAATGCGCCCAGAAAAGAGGCCCGCCGTACTCTTCGGCGCCGTTGTGTTTGAGGATAAGCGGCAACCCGTATGCCACGGCGCTGCTCCGGATAGCTCCGCCACGGGCCCAGCCGTTGTGATAGGCCGAAGCGGGGATCGGGTGCGTAGGTGAGGACGCGGCCAGGATATAGGAGATAAGACACTCGTTGTACCCCTCCAGCGGAAAATTCATCTCCCATCCGTATTCGGGGCTCCAGTGCCAGTATAACACATCCTTGCCGTTGAGGTACCAGTCCCATTCCATCTCCCGCCAAAGTCCGTCGATTTTGGCGGCCAGTTGCTGCTCATTCTCACTCCCGTCCTTGAAATACTCCCGGACGCAAAGCAATCCCTGCATCAGGAAAGCACTTTCCACCAGGTCGCCACCGTTGTCCTTTAGCCCGAACGGTTTCACTTTGCCGGTTGGACCGTGGATCCAATGCGGCCATATGCCGTGGAACCGGTCGGCTTTTGCCAGGTAATCGGCAATCCGGTGTAACCGCGCCACGCCATCGGTACGTGGAATAAACCCCCGCTCAATCCCGACAACAAGTCCGGCAATTCCAAAACCGCTGCCCCCGGTGGTAATTACATCGGCGTCGTTTTCGGGATAATTATCATCGATATGCATGCGTTCCGGGGCCAATCCTGAAATCTCTTCCGCCCCGTCCCACATATAATTGATGTGCGCTTGCTGGATAAAGTCGAGAAACGCCCCGTCGGAAGCGAAAGAGAGGGGACGGGATTCATCCGTTGCCGTTGCTGCTTTTTTTTGCGCGCTGTCGCACGATGCAAAAAGAAGCACAGAAGTGAAGATGGCAGCCCAATGTATAAGGATATGGTTCTTTATTTTTATCATTTGTTTTATTTTTTGATTTTCAGTTTAGGGGGCGAGTGAATTTTTATCGATATTGTCAAAAAAACAAGTATAAATCATTACGAGCAATATTCTTTATTCACGCGACTAATATGTGAAAAGAAAGATAATGAAAATCGATAAATCTCCTATCTTAATGATGGTTCTCTTTTTTGACGGATTTTATGCGGAAAAAAGGATAAGTATAAGAGGAAAGTATTCCCCCTCTTATACTTGTCTATGTTTAGATATTTTGAGTAATTATTCCCAATTTGGATTTTGGATTAGGCTTGGCGTATCTATTAGTTGCTGGTTTGGAATGGGGAATAATTCGTGTTTGCCCGTTACAAAGTTCTTGCCGTTAGCGGACATTGCTTCCCGTGCCTGCCCTGTTCTTACGAGGTCAAACCATCGGTCGTGTTCAAAAGCCAATTCAAGCCGGCGTTCTTTCCAAATAGCATTTCGCAACTCTGCTTGATTTGTTGTAGTAACATTTGCTAACTTGACTCTGTTTCTAACAGCGTTCAGTGCGGTTAATGCTTGTGGTGTCATTCCCAATTCGTTGGCTGCTTCGGCTTGGATAAGATAAATTTCGCCCAAACGCAGATAGCGAATGTTTTTGTCGGTGTCGGATGCACCGTGGTTGGCGCTTGAATAAGCTTTTTTGTTATACATCGGATTTTCTGTGTTACCGACAATATACCCATCATACAAGGTTGAGTTGCGGAAAATAATCGTTGCATCGCGGCGAATATTATCGCCTTCGGCATTGAATGCATCCAATAGATTTTGCGTTGGAATGTTAAAACCCCAGCCCCAGCCTGTTGTTCCGCGTGCGCCTTGTGTTTGGGAATATTGTTGAACGCCGTGGGCAATGGACTCGCCCCGAGCTTGTATCTCGAAAAGAGATTCGCTTGAGTTTTCACCTTCCACGCGCCAAATCATAGAATAGTCGTCCAATAATCGGTATCCGTATTCGGATGAGCTGATAACGGCTGTGGCAGCGTCGTATGCTTGTTGCCACTTTTGTTGGTACAGATAAACTTTAGATAGTAATCCTTGAGCTGCACCGCGTGTTGCACGTCCCTTATTAATATTATTGTAAGATGTAGGCAGCATGGCAATAGCATCGGTTAAATCCTGCTCTATAAAGGCGTAAACTTCCTCTTTTGTTGCTCTTTCGGAATTGTTTATGTGTTGAAGGGTTACACCACCCCAGCCACGAACCAGCCAGAAATAGCAAACGGCGCGCAAAAATTTACTTTCGCCTATCAATCTGTTTTTGTATGCTTCATCCGTTAATCCGTATGATTCGGCATATTCTATTGCTAATGTAGCACGACCAATCGTTTTATACCAACGAGCCCACATTGCACTCAGAGAGCCGGCAGTACTCGTGAAAGTTAATTCGTCGAAAAGGCCTTTGTCTCCTCCCGAGTCTGAAGGCGAGCTACCTTTGTCGGCATTGTCGGATATAATTTCCGTTAATGCCAGGAATGAAAAAGCGTAGTCCCAATCGGTAAACATTCCATACACTCCGGTTACGAATTGTTCGGGTGTATAATTCTCTTCACTGTCTCCCGCTTCTATTGTTTCTCGGGATTCCACATCCAGAAAATTGTCACACGATGGTGCAAGTAGGAGTGTAGCGCTTACGAAAAGTATATTTATATATTTTTTCATATTGATGGTTGTTTTTAAAATTGCAGATTTATACCAAATAAGAAGTTGCGGGTAGTAGGATAGGCGGATAATTCAATGCCTGTTGTGAGGCTTGGGTTTCCACCTGAACTAATTTCGGGCGAGAATCCGGAATATTTTGTGAACATAAACGGATTTTGAGCCGTTGTAAATATTCTTAATCTGGTTCCGTTTGCAACTAAATCATTAAAAGTATATCCCAATGTGATATTGTTTATTCTGAAAAATGACCCATTTTCCAAGTAGTAAGACGATGCTATGGGTGCTCGGTTTGGTCCGGGATGGATATTTGTTGTGTTTGCTCCCGTCCATCGGTTTTGGAAAGTAGCCAAAGCAATATTTTCGCCGCCGTCTATGCGTCCGTATTTCAATCCGTTATATACTTTATTTCCGGCAACTCCGTAACCATCAATGTTGAAATCGAAATTTTTATAATCCAATCCCAAATGGAGGGCATAATTGCTTGTGGGCAAATACGAGCCGAGGTACACTTTGTCGCGGTCGTCAATCTGTCCGTCGCCGTTTTGATCTACGTATTTTAATTGTCCGGGCGATGCTGTTCCATAAACCGCAGTGGCTTTATCTATTTCTTCTTGTGTTTGCCACACTCCATCGGTTTCAAACATCCACCAAGCATATAGAGGCTGTCCTTCCTGCAAGCGTTTTGTTATTTGCCCATCATTCAGACTTCCGCCTGTGGCGCCATTATATGTGTCTTTTACATTTAAAACCATATTTTTGTTGTAAGAATAGTTGGCGCCTATTTCGTAAGCGAGTCCGTTTGCCAATTTATCGCTCCACGTTAGCGATAATTCGATACCGTTGTTTCTCACTCTTGCACCGTGATCATAAAAGCTTTTTTCGTAGGTAGAATTCAACACCGGATTTACAAATAGAATGGCATTTGTGTTTGTTTTGTTGTAGTAATCGATACTTCCGGATAATTTTTCGTGAATTAATGCAAAATCAATACCAACACCCCATTCGCGAGTGATTTCCCAACTCAAATCCATTGCAGGTGTTCCGAAGGCTGCGCCAAAGACAAGGTCTTGGTTGGCGCCGAATACGTAGTTCGTATTAGAACTTCCGGTGGATGTGCTAATCTGAGAAACATTTAGTGGGATATTTTGGTTTCCTAATTCTCCCCAAGTTGCTTTTAATTTGAGATAATTCAAAAAACGTTGATTTTTCATAAAATCTTCCTGCGTTACTGTCCATCCCAATCCAACCGACGGAAAAATTCCCCAATAATTTCCGTTTTGTTTAAATGTACTTGAACCATCTCTTCTTAATACTCCCGAAAAGTAGTACTTATTTGCATAATTGTACTGAATACGTCCGAAGTAAGACGCAATGGCTCTTGGGGTGTAGCTGTGCTGCGAAACTTGTGTTACATAATCACCGGACACCATACTTAAATTCCAATATTGAGGTTGGGATGGAACTTCGTATCCGATGATATTGCTATAGTTTCCTATTCCATATTTTTCGCGTGAAAGCCCCAAAATGGCTTCAAGATTATGGTTGTTGAATTTTTTATTGAAAGTAACAAAGTTTTCCCAAGTCCACCTGTATGTGTCAATATCTCTCAATCTGAGAGAATTTTCGGCATAAGATGTTGCGGTTGGATTCGTGGTTTTTAAATTCTCAAACTGAGCTTCAGTCCTTTTCGGGTCGGCACTGAGCCATCCGTCTTTGATGTCCGTAAATATTCGGGTCTTTGAGTAATATTTTGTAGCACCAAAACGTGAACTTACTTTTAGATAATCTGTGATTCTAAACTCCCCCTCAAATCCGCCTTGTATGGTAATGTTATCTTCTTTGTCATTGTGGTTGCTAACATTATATACCGGATTTCCGATGGAATTCAGTGAACCGATGATATCGCTTTGTGCACCTTCAAAATTTACAATTCCGGTTGTGGTGTTTACAAAAGGCCGCCCCCATTTGCCATTCGCATATCTTACCGGAACCAGCGGCGATTGGCGGTATGCTTCGTTAAAAGCGCCATAGGGCTTGCGTGCTTCATTGGAAAAAGACAAATTTAGCGTTTGGTTAATTTTTAGACGATTTCCAAAAAGAGAATATTCATTGTTATTTCTTATCGTTGATCTTCGGTATTTTTGGTCTTCTAAAATACCCGATTCATCGTAGTAATTGTAACTCACGTAATATTTCACAAATTCTCCGCCACCGGTAACAGAAACTAAATTATTGGTTGTTATGCCCGTTTTGGTTAGAGCATCATGCCAATCCGTTGCATAGGGTTGAGCCGTCGCGTTTTGCAACAATTTGGGGTTTGCCAGCATTGACTGATTTTGATTATAATACTCTATATACTGTGCGGGATTAGCCATTGTTACCTGATTAAGGATGTTTTTCATTCCTACATAAGATTCAACTCCAACTTTGGGTTTTCCCGATTGTCCTTTCTTTGTAGTGATTAAAATTACTCCGTTTGCAGCCCTTACACCATAAATTGAGGCAGAAGCAGCATCCTTTAAAATATCCATTGTCAAAATATCCGAAGAACTGATGTTCTTAATATCCGTAACCGGAAATCCATCCACAATATATAGCGGGTCACGTCCACCAAGGGCAGTCCCCAAGCCGCGGATAACAACTGTTGGCGATGAACCAGGAGCGTCATTGTTTATGATGTTTACACCGGATATTTTTCCTTGCACAGATTGTAGAGCGTTCAAAGCGGGCTGACGCGATATTACGTCGTTGCTTACACTTCCGATAGAGCCTGTTAAATCTACTTTTCGAGCTGTTCCATATCCGATTACTACCAATTCTTCCAACGCCTGAACGTCTTCCGACATCACGACATTGATGGTTGTGCGACCATTTACGTTCTCTTCTACGGTTAGCATACCGATATGGCTGAATACCAGCGTCGCGTCGCTCGGCACATTCGGCAACGAATAGTTTCCGTTGACGTCGGTAACCGTTCCGTTGGTTGTGCCTTTTACCAAAATGCTGACCCCGATTGCCGGGTCGCCCGTCGCTTTCTCGGTGATACTCCCCGATACGGTTATTTGCTGTTGGGCAAATACAAGAAAGGGAGCCAGCAGAAAGCCAAGAATGAATACAAATTTACATTTCATGGGTTTTCATTTTAAAAATTTGTTGCAAAAAATTGAATTTTGAACAAAATAACCCATTCTGCTTTTACGCATAAAAAAAATGACCTCCATAGGATTACGTTATGTTGTATAACATGTTTTTAAAGGGTACTGTTTATATACGTTTATCATATATATCATTCTGAATATAAACAGATTAAATAAGTGTTGTCAATACGATAAAACGATAAAACGAAGTGATCAAGAGAAATTGATTACAAAAGTCACCAGGTTTTCATCTTCTTCAAGGTCAAGTTTCTTTCTTAAACGGTACCGGGCGGCCTCAACACCCCGAAGGGTAAGGTTGAGCATCTTGGCAATTTCTTTGGAAGAGTAATTTAAACGAAGAAGTGCGCAAAGACGTAAATCTCCGGGAGTAAGGGAGGGATAACGTTCGGTCAGTTTGCGGAAGAAGTTTTCATGAATAAGGTCGAAATTTTCCTGAAAAACAGCCCATTCGTCTTCGCCGGAAAGATTCCCGTCAATCATTTTAACGAGACTTGCACCCTGCGGACGATTTATTTTTCCTGTTCTGACGCTGTCCTGGATTTCTTTTTTTAATTTATTCAGTAATTCTTCGTGGTTGATTACCATCATGGTAGCGTTGGCCAACTCTTTGCTTTTATACGTCAGGTCATTCTCAAGTTTTTCGTTTTTCATTTCTGTTATTAACTTTTCCTGACGATCTAATTGTGCGATTCTCTCCTTTTCCTGTTGTGCAAATAGTTTGTTCTTTCTTCTGACCGCCATTTGAATATACTTTCTGATCAGGAATGCCAGTAACAATCCAATTAATGCAATGTAAAGAATAATCGATAAAGAGGTTTTATACCATGGATTTTTTACCGTTAAAGGTATTGTTATGGTTGAAAGTATTTCTCCTGTCTCGTTTAAGACTCTTGAATTTAAAACATATGTATTGGCCGGCAGGTTGGGATAAGTTATCGAATAATCTGCTGCAGTTGGCATCCAGCGCGTGTCGTAATTTTCAAGGAAACACTCTATTGTGAATTTTTTTTTGC
>JBGZJM010000067.1:0-6105 GCA_041848845.1 Petrimonas sp.
CTGTATTCCAAACGCTTTTACGGAGAGGCGTATGCTTTAAAAGGCCTTTTCAGGTACCACCTGCTCCAAACAGTAGGAGGAAAAGATGCGGCGGGCAATTTGCTTGGCATTCCCTTGTATGAAGACAAAAGCAATTTCAATATTCCGCGTGCATCTTTTGAGGAATCGGTTAAACAAATATATGCCGATTTCGATAAAGCGCTCGGATATCTTACTATGGACGATTACAAAAATGTTAATACTCAGGATGAGCTTCCTGCGGGTTTTTCAGGTGTAAATATCACCAACTATAACGAAGTTTTCGGCATCAGAGTCAACCAGCGCATAAGCGGACGTATTGTAAAAGCATTGAAAGCTCGTGTAGCTTTGCTCGCAGCGAGTCCGGCCTTTTCCAATAACAACCCGGCGCTATGGGAGAATGCCGCTAACCTTTCGGGGGTAGTCCTGCAATCGAACGGAGGAATTTCGGGCCTTGATCCCAACGGACACAGGTTTTATGATGCGGCTCGTGTGGATGCAATAACTCTCATTCAAAGCGGAGCCGACCAAAAAGAAATAATCTGGAGACGCGCAATAGTGAACTCAAACGATCGCGAAAAAAATAATTTCCCGCCTTCACTGTTCGGTATCGCAACCGTTAATCCGACACACAATCTGGTTGAATCCTTCCCGATGGCTTCAGGTTTGCCAATTGATGCACCTGCTTCGGGCTATAATCCGAACAACCCATACGCCAACAGAGATCCGAGGTTGGCCATGTATATTGTGTGCAACGGAGGTCAACTGTCCGGAAAAACAATTCGTACGGGCGAGGGCGCGGGACAAGATGGAAAAGACTCCATCGCAACTTCTACCCGCACGGGATATTATTTGAAAAAGTTGCTGAGAGAAGATGTCAACCTCAATCCCGTTTCAACAAACACGAAAAAGCACTTTGAAGTGCACATGCGGTACACCGAGTTGTTCCTTATATATGCTGAGGCGGCAAACGAGGCCTGGGGCCCCGATGGCAGAGGCGCTTTCGCTTTCTCGGCAAGGGAAGTAATCGCTGCTTTGAGAAAACGAGCAGGCATAGCCCAACCGGACACCTATCTGGCATCCGTTTCTTCAAAAGAAGATATGAGGCAGTTAATACGAAATGAAAGAAGAATTGAATTGTGCTTCGAAGGGTTCCGTTTCTGGGATTTACGCCGATGGAAATTAGATTTGACCGAACCGGCAAAAGGAGTAAATATCAAAAATAACGAAATAACTGTCGTAGAGGTAGAACGAAGATTATACGACAACGACTATATGCACTACGGGCCTATTCCCGAAACTGAGATTACAAAGTACAATGCCTTGGTACAGAATCAGGGCTGGTAAAATGTCAAATCATTTACAATGAAAATAAATCAAAAAAATATGATGAAAAAATCAATAATACTACTGACGATTTTAACCTGTATGATGATCTCCTGTGAGAATCAGGTTAATGATTTCCCCGATTTTGATTATACAACGGGCTATTTTCCATATCAATACCCTGTTCGTACAATTATTCTGGGGAATTATATTTACGATAACAGCAATGACAACAACCACCGGTTCGTTGTATCGACAGCCATGGGAGGTGTGTATCAGAATAAGACCGACCGGGTATTTCATTTTGTGGTCGACGAAACGCTTTGCCAGGATGCTTATTTCGAAGACGGCAGTATCATAAGGCCATTACCGGCAGATTATTACCAACTTTCCGATCCGGGTAAAATAATCATACCTGCCGGAAAAATGAACGGCGGAGTTGAGGTGCAATTGTCCGAAGCGTTTTTTAATGATCCTCAGGCCATTAAAAAGACGTATGTTCTGCCGTTGCGCATTACCAACGCTACAAATATCGACAGCTTGCTTCAAGGTGTTGCTTCAACATCGGCCCCCGACAGAAGAGTAGCGGGTCACTGGTCGGTAAGGCCCAGAGACTACACCATGTTTGCCGTTAAATTTGTAAACCCCTATCACGGAAGCTACCTGACGCGCGGAAAAGCAACGGTAACTGAAAACGGCGCCTCCGTTAGCGATTCCACCTATCAAAGCGCCAGCGGTTTTGTAGAACAGGACCAGGTAATATCTTTGGAAACCGAAGCAAGAACCAGGGTGAAAATGAGAAATACATTCAAGACACATCAAATTTCGGGTTCTTTCGAATTGATTCTCAATTTCGCTACGGACAAGTATGATACCGAGGGTGGGGTTGCCTGCACGGTAGAGGCAGTGGAAGGAGCTTCTTACACGGTTTCGGGTACGGGTAAATACAGTATCGGTGCGGCGGAATTCGGCGGTAAAAAGCGGGATCTTATTGAACTCACTTACACGATCAATAAAGACAATAAAGTATATACTGCTACCGATAGATTGGTGTTCAGGGATAAAAACGTGAAAATGGAAACATATACGCCGCGTATTGTTCCTGAAAATTAAGGATATAAATTCCGGTAACCGCCAAACCGGATACCGGAGTTTTTCAGTTTTAAGTGAAAAAACAAAACTATGTTTCTTGTAATGAGCACAGTACAAAAAGAATTGCCTCATGAGCCCGAACGACAGAGAAAAGTAATCAATGCAACAATATATAAATATATACTGTTTTTAGCAGTCATCTTGTTACCGGTAACAAGATTGTCGGGGTGTCAAAAATACGCACCTGAGAAGGTGGAAGTAGGGAGTATCGCATTGGATAAAACCTGCATATCCTTAGCCAAAGGGGTGGAAACAACCATAATCCCCCAGATTACTCCCTTTGCCGCTTCTGAAACGTTGGTAACTTGGGAGAGCAGTAACCCTGCCGTAGCCGTGGTGGCCGACGGAAAAGTAACAGCCAAGGCATACGGCTCCACCGTAATTATGGCTAAAGCCGGAAATCAGGCCGCTACCTGTTCCGTTACCGTAAAGCCGGCCATCATTGGGGTGTATTACTTCGACGGTTGGGCAGGAAAATCCTCCAGGAGCTATAACGAGCCGTGGTGGCCGGCCAACCCTCCCACGCACCTCTCCAAACGCCTTGCCAAGGATTTTGGTGGACGCGAACCGATTTGGGGATGGCGAGACGATACGCAGGCAATCATGGATACCCAGATCGATCTCATGGCAGACAATGGGGTCGATTTTATGCTTTACTGCTGGTACTGGCAAAAAAACAAGAATGCTCTGGATGTAGCGGCCATTAACAGCGACCCCAAGCATACCGGTCTGGAATTGTATTTAAAAGCCAAAAACAAAAAAAGAATACAATATGCCCTTTTGGTGGCCAATCATGAAGGAGCAGAAATTATCGGCTCGGCCAATTGGGCGGCGGCGGTCAGGTATTGGGCGCAATATTTCAGGGATTCGCAGTATGTGCATGTAGAAGGTAAACCGTTGGTGGTACTCTTTGGAACCGGCGATGCGGCCATCACCAATAACGACATTGAGAAGATGCAGGAAACAGCCATAAAAATCGGTTTTAAAAAAGGCTTAGCCATTGCCGGATGTGGTGCGCCAGCCAAATCAAAAAAATTTACCCAAAGCACCCACTATAACCTCACAACCGGTTATTCTTCCGGCAGTGTGGAGAAAGATTTCCGGATATTAATCAATCATGCCAAACAACAATGGCAGGGAACGACGGATCAACCTTACATTCCCGTGATTAATTCGGGTTGGGATAAACGCCCATGGGAAGGTCCGGACGGCTTAAACCAGGTGGAAGGATGGTATTTTACCGGCGACACGCCCGATCTGTTCAAGAATTTTTTGGGAGATGCCATCACCTGGATGGATAATAATCCGACAAAAACCACAAAAGAAAGGCTTACCCTGATCTATGCCTGGAATGAGTTGGGTGAGGGCGGATATCTGGTTCCGACAAAAGATGATCCGCAAGCAGCCAAATTGAAAAAAATCGGAGAAGTAATGAAAGAGAGAAGCAATTAACAAACAAAAGAAATAATACACAGATGAGAACAAATCGTTATATAAACTCGTTCGTTGCATTCATTGTAACAACAATGATGTTGATGATTCTATCCTGCCGGAAAGAAGAAGTAGAGCCGGTCACCATTTCCCTGAATGAGAATGTTATCTCGTTGGTGAAGGGGACATCGCAGACATTGATCCCCACAGTAGAACCGGCGGCTTCTGCTTCGGAAATTATCTGGAGCAGTAGTAACACGAATGTGGCCATCGTCAACGCAAAGGGACTCGTGCAAGCGGTAGACGTGGGAAAAGCGGTTATCAATGCCAAAGTAGGCAACAGTACCTCTTTTTGCGATGTGATCGTTACGAATGAAATAGTCCCCGTAAGAGAAGTATATCTAAACAAGACTTCTCTTGAGATGAGAATTGGAGATGTGGAACAGTTGTTAGCTGATTTAAGGCCACATGAAGCCACCAACAGGCGAAAAAGGTGGAGCAGCAGTGACGAAAGTGTGGTTTCTGTACATGAAATAAACGGTACAGTTACCGCCCATGCATTAGGACAGGCGGTAATTACGGTAAAAACACTCGATGGCAACCTTACAGCCTCTTGCACAATAGATGTGTTGCAAGAAATAAACCTCTTAACTCCATCCGCAGACAGGATCGAACTATCTCCTACCGAGATAGGAAAGAGTGTAAACTTCTCATGGAAAAATATGGAAGGAATCGATAAATATATACTGAAAATCAGTACTTCCGAACTATTTGGAGAAGACAATATCGTCTATACCTCCGAAACAACGGAAACCAACCTGGACATCTCGGAATATACGCTGAATGAAGTAGCTAAAAAGATTGAAGGCAATTCCGTCGTATTATACTGGAGTGTTGTTTCCGGAACGGAGGGAATAAGAGTTCTTCCCGAAACAAGAGAACTCAACCTGACTCCCGACAGGCGTGATTACCTACAACTGTCACAGGGAAGTGAAAGTGGTATGCAGCTACAAAAATTACAAGGTGGATATTACTACTCTCTTACTGCAAACGGACAAGCTACCGTAAACACGGTTGGCTTGGTCAAAAATGTTGACGCCGATTTAGCCACCGTTGTTTTCCAATATAAGAGCAATCAGGCATTACCCTCCATGACCGTTAATTTTAAGAAACCGAACGGAACCACCGCAGGCTCTATCACTCAACCGGTAACGGCATCAGCCGAATGGAAAGAAATACGTTTTCAACAGGCAGAACTTCCGGGCGATTGGGGTAAGGCAGGTGATTATATCCAGTTGGACTTCGGCAACATTTCCGATTATCAGATGCAATTGAACGCTATTCACCTGCAAGAAGGACTATATATCCCGGAAATTTTGTCGGTAAATAGTTATAACAATAACTTGGAAATGATAAAGCATGATGATAATTACTTTAAGTTCAAAGTAATAGCCAGAGATCCGGTGATAATTTTGAATTCGTTTACCCAAAAACTCCCGAGCAAAGCGGTATTGTTAAGTTTTGAATACAAGAGTGATAGGGTAGCAGACCATTGCCAGGTATTCCTGCTTCCGCTTCGACCTGATCTAAACTATCCGAATACATGGGGAGCAGCTATACCGATAAATACCGGTAATTGGAAAGAACATACGGTGGACATGACCGCTATGCGTAATGCGCATCAATGGTGGGGACAACCGGGTAATGGTTTGAGGATTGACCCGGGTGCCGAAGCAACTATCGGCATGACAATGGAAATACGTAATATACAGGTGAAATATAAAAATTAATTACCTTTGTGATAAATCTTGACGGGTAGTCGGATATCGATATATCCGAAAAAATAGAACTGCCCGTGGGGTTATCACGCTTTCAGGGAGTGGCGCAGATGGGATCTGGAGCACAAAAAAGCTCCTTATCCCGAACACTCCGAAACAGAAACCGAACGGGCTAAAATCATAAAAGCAGCCCTTCAGAAAAACAAAACATCATGAAGTTTTTCAATACAAACGTACGAACTGCATTTATCTCTTCCGTAATCGCCATTGTCGCCGGATGCGCGTCGCACAGGATACTGGAGCATTCGTCCCATACATTCACAATCCCCGTACTGCCCGATACCCAGGAGGCCGTTACGCGGAAAAACGAGATGTTCTTCTCCCAGATGCAATGGATCGC
>JBGZJM010000068.1:0-3684 GCA_041848845.1 Petrimonas sp.
ATGCTATCGTGGAAGCTGGATTGAGAACAACCGAAGTGTCAGGAGTTCCGGCTGGCGCCGACAATTTTTTTGATACATGGTCTTGCATCAGGGGGGCTTTTCTTATCAAAGAAAACATCGATAAAGTGCCCGATATGAATGACCGGATGAAAAATTATATCAAGGGAGAGGCAACAGCTCTCATCGCTTACCGATATATGGGTATGTTTTATAGATACGGTGGTGTACCTATTGTGAGAAAATCTTTTCTCCCCGACGACAATATGAATTTTCCGAGGGCAACCTTGCAAGAGACGTTGGATTACGTATTGGAATTGTGCGACGAAGCCATCGAGAAACTTCCCGATGCCTGGCCGGCAAACTATTACGGAAGATTAACAAAAGGAGCAGCCATGGCCATAAAAGCCAGGACATTGATGTTCGCGGCCCGGCCTTTGTTTAATTCAAGTACTCCTTATCTTGATTTCGGACAAAATAATAATATGATAAGTTTTGGAAATCAGGATAACAACAGATGGACGCAGGCCATCGATGCAAACGAAGCTGTGTTAACCTGGGCAAAATCCAATGGATACGAACTCATTAATACCGGCGGCGCCGGAGCAGGGCAACCCAATCCCAATGCCGTGGATGATTATGGAACGGCTACCTCGGTATCGGGCAACAGAGAGGTTATCTTGGCCTATAAGCTTGACGAGGATATGAGTCAGATATGTATTTACTACAATCCGTCCGAATATCTTTCGGATTCCAGATGGGAAACCGATCAGGTAGGATTGTTGACAAACTTCCTTGAAAATTACTACACTAAAGACGGTACGAACCCCGTTTGGCCTAAACTCGGCGATTCTGCCCCGCAACCGATTTCTCATTGGGCAAACAATGTCGTTAATATGGAACCGAGATTCAGGCTCGATTATATGGTTCCGGGGTTTAATTCCCTGAACAACACAGGCGACGCAGGATGGACCATCGGGGCCGGATGGGCAAAATCGTTGGGGAACTACAATAAAAATGCCAACGATTTTCCCAGTGCCCCAAGAACCGGAAAAGGATGCGGATTCCCCGCCAAATTCTATTACAAGGCAGGGAGTCGCCAATGGTTCGAACCGCCTCTGTTCAGGATGGCCGAAATCCATCTTAATCTGGCCGAAGCCTATAACGAAACGGGTAACACTGCCAAGGCATTGGAACACCTGAACGCCGTTCACAACAGGGCTGGTCTTCCTGCCATCACCGAAACCGATCAGGCAATGCTCCGCACATTGATTTGGCGGGAAAAAGCGATTGAAATGGTGGGAGAAAATCACCGTTATTTCGATGTGAAACACTGGAAACATCCGAATATCGACAAAGGAATCATCGGGGGGCAGTTCCGTGAATTTCAATTCGTAAGAACCGGAAACCCCGGCAATCTGCTTTCAAATCTATCTCATTATTGGGATTCCAATACATACGTAGGTTATTGGCATCCGAAAATGTACCTTGAACCGTTTCCGCAAAGTGAAGTAAACAAAGGAATTATTGTTCAGAATCCGGGATATTAAGGATTGTTGTATAATTTAAACTCATCTAACAATGAATCAATATATAAAAAAGATATTATTGGCAACGTTGATGTTATTACCGATGGTTGTAATTTTTGCACAGTATAAAAGTGTAAATCTGTTGAATGACACCATAAACAGTGAGAATACAACGCCCGGTAAATTGTTCGGCAATACGGTAATAAACAACACCGGGGCGGTAGCTTCCGTAACCGGAGAAACATTGAGTAAAACAATCGTCCCGAACCTGCTGAATACATTGCACGGGCAACTTCCCGGTCTGTTCACAATGCAGCGAGGCGGCCAACCCGGAAACGACAGCCCGGTATGGGCAATCCGGGGTGTAGGCAGTTACGGATTGGGATATTTTAATTCCGCAGCAGTATTTGTGGACGGATTCGAAGTAGCTCCCGATTATTTGAATTACTTATCTCCGGCAGAAATAGAAAGTATCTCCGTACTGAAAGACGCGGCATCGCTATCCACATTCGGAATGAGAGGAGCAAACGGTGTTATCTGGATTAAAACCCAAAGAGGGAAAATACGGAGACCGACGACTAAATTGCAGGTTCGTTCGGGAATACAGCAGGCAATCAACATCTATAAACCCCTGGATTCATATAACTTTGCCAATCTGTATAACCAAGCCATTAGCAACGATAACAAGACATGGACTCAATATTACAGTCAAAGCCAACTGGACGGTTACAGAGACGGAACCGGTGTTAATGTGGATTGGTACGATGAAGTAATGAAGCGTCAAGGACATTATACCGATGTGGATTTCATCTTTAACGGAGGTGGTGAAAAAGCAAAATACAACCTTGTGCTGGCGTATGCTAACCAGCAAGGGTTGTATAACGTGGAAAATACCGATCAAACCTCCAATCTGCAGATGAACCGGTTTAACGTGCGGGCTAATTTCGATTTCAACGCATTTGATATTGTGGATGCCAGTGTGGATATCGGAGCACGGCTGGAAAACCTGAAACGCCCTAATTATTCCACGGTAATGGACGATTTGGCAGCTTACCCTTCCAACATTTATCCCGTTTACGATGAATTGGTAAAAGACGATGAAAGCAATTTTTCGGGAACCGCGCTTTATCCGAACAATCCTGTAGGTTCCATTAAGGGGCTTGGCTGGTATTTTTCGAGAGCGCGGGTGCTTCAGGGCAATTTCAAATTTCGGGAAAAGCTCGATTTTATAAGCCCCGGTTTGTATTTGCAGGAAGCATTCTCTTTTTATGTGCGCTCATCGAGCAGGTACAGCAAAACGCGTAACTATGCCCGCTATTTCAACGGACAGCCCACTACCACCGATCAAACCACCAGCATTGTAGCCAGTCGCTACAGAACAGGGGGCATGGATCAATGGATGCAGGGAAACCTTGCTCTCGGATACGATAAAAATGCGGAAAAACATGCCGTCCGCTCACTGCTTGATTTTCATGTTTCGGATTTTAAAGGAGACAACCTTTTTAATTATCGCCAACATTATTTGAATTTGAGCGGAAAAATAAATTATGCCTATGACAACCGTTATGTGGCGGAATTCGGTTTCTCATATTTTGGCAGCGATGCTTATAAAAAAGGGAATCGTTGGGGATTTTATCCAACACTTTCCGGCGCATGGATGATTTCCAATGAAACGTTCCTGAAAGACAACGATCGGATTGGTTTCCTGAAATTGAGAGCTTCCGTAGGCACATCGGGCGAAATTAATTCCAACGCGGGCAACCGAATCGGATATTATTCCGGTGGGCGTTTTCTCTATCAACAATATTATGCGTGGAGCCGGGCTTTTTATACGGGTATCAGCGCGCCTTTTTCCGGTCAGGGTTCTCTCGCGCCTCAATTTATTGCAAACGAGAATGTTTTTGCCGAACAAAGCATGAAGTATAATATCGGGTTGGATGTCGGCTTCTTCAATAACAGACTGAACGTTACCGCCG
This sequence comes from Petrimonas sp., assembly GCA_041848845.1. Taxonomy (GTDB): domain Bacteria; phylum Bacteroidota; class Bacteroidia; order Bacteroidales; family Dysgonomonadaceae; genus Petrimonas. Next base: position 3,503 of record JBGZJM010000068.1, read on the forward strand.
ACCTGTTCATGGATAAAAGAAGCGGTATCCTTACAAGGATAAATTCCCGGATGGGGTATTACGGCTCTTATAATTATCTCGACAACATCGGAAAAATGACAAACCGTGGATTTGAAGTGAACGCAACCTTTACCGATAAAGTGCGCAATTTCAATTATTCGCTTCACGGCATGCTGTCTTAC
>JBGZJM010000069.1:0-8010 GCA_041848845.1 Petrimonas sp.
CCACGTAGCCGTACAAATTAACGAACGCCTTGTTGATGAGGCGGAAGATATCGTGTGCGTAGTTTTCGATCAGGTATTTTTTGCTGTTGACGTGCACTACTTCCAGATGAAAACGTTTTTTCACGATTTCCGATGCGCGCAAGTAACGTTCGGGAGTGCCCTCGGGAATGGTAATGAGGTATTCCACCCAGTCCTGGTCTTTGACATACCCTATTCTTTCGAGATGGGCTGGATAATAAGCATAGTTGTAAATCGTTGCCATGGTACCTATTTTGTCGAAGCCTTCCACGAGCATTCCTTCGTGATCCATGTCCGTAAATCCCAACGGCCCGTGCATCTTTTCCATTCCGCGGAAGCGTGCCCAATTCTCGGCCTCGTTAAAAAGCGCATCCACGACTTCTTTATCGTCAATAAAATCGACAAAACCAAAACGGGCATTCTTTTCTTTCCAAACATTGTTTGCCTTATGATTGATAATGACTGCAATCCTGCCAACGATTTTTCCTTCCCGATAGGCCAAAAAATAGGCAGCATCGCAATGCTCAAAGGCCGGGTTCTTATCCCGGCTCAACGTGGCAATTTCATCATAAATGAGCGGCGGAACAAAAAACTCGTTTCCTTCGTATAAATCGATACCGAACCGGACAAACTGCCTCAGCGTATCCTTATCCCTTACTTGTCTGATTTCTACTGACATACTTTTATTTTATTTTTGCGTATCTGTATAATTGACGGTTTAATTTTCTCAAAACACTATAAACGGCAAAGATAATGAATTTTAGAGAATGTTTGAAACATGATTTCAGAAAAAACAATATCTCCCCCGGATTGTTTTTATCTGACTGTTTATAAGCGGGTTTAAACCTATTCAAATAGTTTTCAAAACCATTTTCATTGGCATATCCAAAAAAAATAGCTAATTTTGCATTCTTAAAATGCTCATTTAAAAAATGATTAATCGAATTTTAATTCGTACCCGGATAGTACAGATTGTTTACGCCTGGTATCAGAACAGGAATAAAGATTTACGTACAGCCGAAAAAGAACTTCTGTTCGGATTACAAAAATCCTACGATCTTTATTATTACCTCCTTTTGTTAATGGTTGAACTGACAAAAGCTTACGATGCCCGCATAGAAGCCAAGCGGAACAAGTATCTCCCTACGGATGAGGATTTAAATCCCAACACCCGGTTGATCGAAAACAAATTTATAGGGCAACTTTCGCAAAACCATCAGTTCAACAAGTACCTGAATGAGCGTCCCATGTCGTGGAGCGAACATGATGCGTTTGTGAAGAACCTGCTCGACGAAGTCCTGGCGTCCGATATCTATGCTGAATATGCCAGCGAAACAAAAACGGATTACAACGATGACAGGGAGTTTTGGCGAAAAGTCTTCAAACAGTTTATCCTCAACAACGAAAAACTGGACGAAATTCTGGAAGACGAGAGCATTTTCTGGAACGATGACATTGAAATTGTTCAGACCTTCGTCATGAAATCCATCCGGCAATTTTCGGAGGAAAACGGGGAGAATCAACGCCTGCTACCCATGTTTAAAGACGACGAGGACCGTCAGTTTGCGCTGAAGTTGCTTCACGACACCATCCTCAATGAACGGAAGTACCGTCAACTGATTGAACACCACAGCGAGAAGTGGGATTTCGACCGCATCGCTTTCATGGATATGATTATCATGCAAATCGCATTGGCCGAGATCCATACCTTTGAAACGATCCCCACCCGTGTATCGCTCAACGAGTATATCGAAATTGCAAAATCTTACAGCACCCCCCAAGAGCGGCACCTTTGTCAACGGAATTTTAGACGCTGTTGTTGCCGATCTTCGAAAAAATAATATTATTTTTAAACATTAATTTCAAACACTCTAAAACATTTTTCGTATGGATATTCTATTACAAGCAGCTTCAGGTGCAGGTGGAGGAATGGGAACATCGTTATTGATGATGGTGGCTATCATTGCCGTATTTTATTTCTTCATGATCCGCCCGCAACAGAAAAAACAAAAGGACGTGCAGAAAGCCCGCGAAGCCATGAAGACGGGTGACAAGGTGGTGACTGCCGGCGGTATTCACGGACGCATAAGAGAAATTGGCGAAACCTGGTTTCTGGTGGAAGTGGCCGACGGCGTTAAATTAAAATTCGAAAAAACATCGGTTTTTGCCTCCTCATCCGACGTGACTACACCTTAAGAAACCGTTTTTTTATTATGGATTTGGCATCAACCAAGGATAGATGGATTACGGAGATACGGTCGTTCTTTTCCAGATTAAACTGGAAAAACATTCTTCTCTTTTTCGGATTCTTCATACTGGCTTTTATTTTTTGGTTGATGTTATTTTTCCAACGCGACATTGAGGCTACCTATAAAATACCGCTGAAGTACACAAATATCCCTGACGATGTGGTTTTTGATGCTGCATTGCCTGACAACATGGAAATACGTGTGGCCGACAAAGGTTCGGAAATATTCCGGTACACCTTTGCCTTGAAGGATTCTATTGAAATTGACATTGCCAGGTACAAAGAGGAACGGATCAACAACCTGCAGGGAAGCGAGCTGATGCAACTCATCCGGAAAAAATTATCCCAGAGCACAAACCTCAAAGCCTATTACCCCATAAACATATCGCTGGCTACCTCCAAGCTTCAAAAGAAAGAGCTGAAAGTGGTTTTCGACGGAGTCATAGCTACCAGCCGCAGCAATCTGGTGGCAGACAGCGCTACTTTTCTGCCCGGAACCGTAACAGCTTACGGTTCTCAAAGCCAGTTATCGGAAATTTCGTCAGCTGTAACCGAGTATACCCTGTTCAACAACCTGAAAGCTACTTCGCAACTGAAGGTAAAAATCATGCCTGTGAGCGGAGTCAAGTTCATTCCCGACGAGGTAGAAGTTTATATCCCCGTTCTGGAGTATACGGAAAGAAAATTCGAAGTTCCCGTCACGGCCCGAAATGTTCCCGATAATATCGACGTGAAGTTTTTCCCGTCGCAAACCGAAGTATCGTTCTCGGTAACGCTGGAAGAATACAAAAAAATTGCCCCCGAAGATTTCGAGGTTGAACTGGATTACAAGAAATTCTTCAAAAACGAGAATGGGCGGGTAGACCTGGAATTATCGGCAAGCCCTTCGCCCATACGGAACGTCAAGCTATCGCCCTCGTCGGTAGAGTTCCTTTTAGAAAGCAGATAAGATGATAAAATTAGGGGTTACAGGTGGGATCGGAAGCGGAAAATCGGTTGTCTGCGATGTGCTCCGCCTTCATAATATCCCCATTTTTGATGCCGACCGGGAAGCCAAAAAGCTCAACGACACCTCTCCCGTAATCCGTGAAAAACTGATCAACAACTTCGGCCCGGACCTTTACCGGAACAATAGGCTCGACCGCAAGAAACTGGCGCACCTTATTTTCAATAACGAAGAAAACCTTCGTAAAACAAACGCCATTATACATCCCGAACTGGCAAAACATTTCAACAAATGGGTGAATCAACGAGAACACCATGCGGTTGTGGCCATAGACGCGGCCGTTTTGTACGAAGCAGGATTCCAATCGTTACTGGACAAGACCATACTCGTTATGGCTCCCCGGGAGATACGCATTGAACGAGCGGCAAAAAGGGATCGTCTCTCCCAGGAACAAATAACGGCACGCGCCAACAGCCAGATGAATGACGAAGAAAAAGTAAAATTGGCCGATTTTATCATTCGTAACGACGGACGGCATTCCCTTCTGTAACAGGTTGCCCAAATTCTGCAAGATATTTCAACCCTTTGTTGATACAGGGGTTCAGAGAGATCCGCCTGTAGAAAAACGTACTAATCAACCACTTAATTAAGTATTTTTATACTGTAAATAAAAGGCGTTAAAAATAAATTCACTACCTTTGTATCGGATTTAGGTTATTCATTTAAAATTAAAAAAATGATCGAAAAAATTGGAACCAATGCCGGTAAAGTCTGGACATTGCTGGACGAGGCCGGAACACAAAACGTAAAAGATCTGAAGAAGTCTTCAAAATTGACGGACAAAGATCTTTATGCTGCTCTGGGTTGGTTGGCCAGAGAAGGAAAAGTAGCGTTGGTAGAGGACGAAAAAGAATTGTTCGTTTCGCTGATATAACAAACACACAACCAACGTTTAAAGAAAAATTTCAAGTAAGAGCCGCCTTTGAAGACGGCTTTTTTTGTATCCGTTTTTTCGACGATCTGTTTTTATCCGCTATCTTTACTGAAAAATTAATCGGATGAAAAAGTCAGTTCTTATTCTTCTATTAACGCTTTTTGCCATTTTCCAAAAGTCAACCTCTTGCACCACCGCCGTTATCTCCGGCAAAGCCACGCCCGATGGGCGAAGCATGATATGGAAACTGCGCGACACGGACGATTTGGAAAACAGCATGCGTTATTTCAGCGATGGCAAATACAGCTATATCGGGTTGGTAAACTCCAAAGATACCGAGGGCGAAAACGTGTGGGGCGGATCCAACAGTGCGGGATTTGCCATTATGAACAGTGCGTCGTATAACGTGAACGAAAACGATACCTCCTCCCTGAAAGACAGGGAAGGCATCTTCATGAAACTCGCTTTGCAAACCTGTGCATCGCTGCAGGACTTCGAAAAACTGCTCAATGAATACCCAAAGCCGCGGGGATTGGCGGCACACTTCGGCGTTATAGACGCCGGGGGCGGAGCTGCTTTTTATGAAGTGAACAATTACACCTGGACAAAATTCGATGCCAATGCAACTTCCGAAGGCTATGTGATCCGCACCAATTATTCCGAAACCGGCACTCCCGATTCAGGCTACGGTTTTATCCGCAGGCAAACGGCGGAGAAGATATTTGCGGAAGCGAGAAAACAGAATCGGTTAAGATACCAAACCATTATTCAAGAATTTACACGGTGTTTTTATCATCCGGTTTTCGGGTTGGATTACCGCAAAAAGTACGAAAGCGGCAATTTCGATACCGAGTTTGTGGCATCCGACGATTTTCTCACGCGCCACAGTTCTGCTTCGTCCATCCTTGTGCAGGGTGTGAAGAAAGGCGAATTGTCCGATATGAATACCATATGGGCGCAAGTGGGGTTCCCCGAAACATGCATAGCAATACCGCTCTGGGTTCGCGGCGGAAAGAATCTTCCACAACTGGTACAATACAAAGAATCCATTAAAAACAGCCCACTCAATCATTTCGCCTCCTTGTGGAAAAAAGAGGCCTATCCCATCGGCCGTTCCGACGGGTATCACTATTTAAAAGTGTCCGTGCTCGTCAACTCTCAAAACAACGGCTATATTCAACGTATCGAACAATTGGAAAAATATATTTTTGCATGGACGGACGAGAAATTAGCCTCGTGGAAAAGCATGCTGCCGCAAGCATCGGACCTTGAAACGTTTTATGAACAATTGGATGAAACAGTGAGTGGATTTTATGGAAAATAAACAACTACATTCTCGCTTGGCAAAACTTTTTCCCAAAGGACAGGTTTTCACCGACGAGCTCTCGCGCCTCGTCAAGGGCACCGATGCCGGACTGTACCGGCTTGTACCCAAGGCAGTGGTAACAGTCAATACGGAAGACGAAGTTATCCGCTTGCTGCGGTTTTGCAGCAAAGAAAACGTTCCCGTAACCTTCAAAGCCGCGGGAACAAGCCTGAGCGGGCAAACCGTCTCCGACTCCATCCTGATGGAAACCGGGCGGGGATTCGAGTTCTCGGCCATAACGGACAACGGGAAAACGGCTACTTTCGGCGCAGGCCTTACCGGAACGGCAGCCAACCGCATGTTGCAGCGCTACCGGCGCAAATTGGGGCCCAAACCTGCATCCATCAACTCGGCAAAAATCGGCGGCATCATCGCCAACAACGCCAGCGGTTCGAGTTACGGCATCCGTTACAACAGTTACAACACCGTGAAATCGATGCGCATTGTTTTTGCCGACGGTTCATTGCTCGATACCGCCGACGCAACCAGTTGTCAGTCGTTTATCGCATCTCATCCCCAATTTATTGCCCAAGTTGAACGTCTGCACAAAGAGGCTTCCGAAAACGAAAGGATTAAAAACCGAATCCGGCAGAAATACCAACTCAAAAACACCTGCGGTTACGGGGTAAATTCGCTTATCGACTTCGAAGAACCGATACAAATCATACAACACCTGATGATCGGCTCGGAAGGCACGCTGGGATTTGTATCGCAAGCCACGTTCGAAACCGTTCACGACGCGCCCCTCAAGGCTACCGCCATGCTCTATTTCCATAACTTGCGCGACGTGTGCGAAACCATCCTGCCGTTGCGTTCGTGTTCGGTAAGCGCCGCCGAATTGATGGACAGAAACGCCTTACGTGCCGTCGAAAATCAGGAAGGAATGCCCGCCGAACTGAAGTCGCTCCCGGAAGGAGCAGCCGCATTGCTTATCGACACCTCGGCAGACGACACGGAAACCCTGCTCGCCCAAATGCGGGAAATAGAAACAAAACTGGCACATATCCGAACCCTCACGCCGATACAATTTACCACAGACAACGCTCTTTACAACACCTACTGGAACGTGCGCAACGGGTTGTTTACTTCGGCGGCGGCATCACGTCCGCCACACACGGCAAGCATTATTGAAGACATTGCCTTTAGCGGTGAAATCCTGGGCAACGCACTGACCGACGTGCACGAACTGTTGGTGCGGACCGGTTATGCCGATGCCGTAATGTGGGGCCACCTGCTCGACGGGAACGTTCATTTCACCGTTTTCCCGGATATAAACTCACCGGACGGTGTGGATCAGTACGCCCGTTTCATGCATGATCTGGCCGGTCTGGTGGCCGTGAAACACAACGGTAGCCTGAAAGCCGAACACGGAACGGGACGGAACATGGCTCCGTTCGTGGAAAAGGAGTGGGGAACGGAAATTTACGGACTGATGAAGCGGATAAAATCGGCTTTCGACCCGAAAAACATCCTGAACCCGGGTGTCATTATAAACGACGATAGTGAGGTTTTCATCAAGAACCTGAAAAACATCCCCGACGCCAACCCGTTGATTGACAAGTGCATCGAATGCGGGTTCTGCGAAGTGAACTGCCCGTCAAAGAACGTAACCCTCACACCGCGCCAGCGTATTGTGGCGTATCGCCGGTTAACGGAATTGGCCGATAGTCATTCCGATAAGAAGGCGCGCCAAAAATGGGCGGGAGAGATGGCGTATGGGTTTAACGAAACTTGCGCTACCGACGGACTTTGCGCCATTGCCTGCCCGGTGAACATCGATACGGGGTCGCTGGTAAAGGAACTGCGCCGGAAAGAAAACGGAAAATTCGCAAACAGCGTTGCAAGCAGCATTGCCAATAACATGGCACCGGTAACCTCAATGATTCGCGGATTGTTGAAAATCCCCCATTTCATCGCGAAAAGCATAGGTTACAATCAAACGGAGAACATAACGAAAGGGTTATACAAGATGGGCGACGGCCTCTTTCCCTTATGGACAAGACACACGCCGTCGGGAAGCCGGAAAATTGTCCGTGACATTTTCCCGGCCGAGAGTGCCGACGCACCCGCAGTGGTTTATTTCCCCTCGTGCATCACGCGCTCCGTGGGCGGCCCCTCCTTCGGGTACGCGGAAACGGAGGATGTCCCTTCGAAAATGCTTTCGGTCTTGCGAAAAGCCGGCTATACCGTCATAATCCCCGAAGGGAAGGACAACCTGTGCTGCGGAATGGCGTTCAACAGTAAAGGGTTTCGCAAGCAGGCGCGGCAGAAAGAATCGGAGTTGAACGGCGCGTTGCTCAAAGCGAGCCGGAACGGCGAACTGCCCATCGTGTGCGACATGAGCCCGTGTTTGTTGCATATGCGTGAAACGCTCGACTCCCGCCTGAGACTGTACGACCAGGTAGCGTTTATCCACGATTTCCTGTTAGACAGGCTGACCTTCGAAAAGCAACCCGTTTCCGTGGCCATCCACACCACGTGCAGTTCCACGAAAATGC
>JBGZJM010000070.1:0-5228 GCA_041848845.1 Petrimonas sp.
GGAGAACATGATGAAGATTGCCGAGTTGCAACTGAAAATGCTTATGGGAATTGACGGTGAGATACCGCTGAAAGTCGTCGGTTCGCTCGATAATTACCGGGAAACCATGTTCGATACCATCATTCCTGCCGATACGTCGCTTATGAACAACAGCGACATCAAGCAATTTGATCTGCAAGCCGATATGGCAAAGAAAGGATACGAGATGCGGAAACTTCAATTCGCACCGACCCTTGTCTCGTCGTTTAACTACATGTACATGAGTCAGAACAACGATTTCAGGTTCAGTAATTATCGTTGGGATCCGTATTCCATGCTGGGGATCACGCTCTCCATTCCGTTGTTCAACGGCGGGCAGCGCTATCACAACATGAAGCAGTCCGAAATCCAGCTTTATCAGTTGAAGGAACAGCGAAAAGACGTGGAACGTGGATTGAAACTCTCGATTAAAAACAATTGGGATCTGATGGCAAAGAGTATGGAACAAGTAGTGGCTTCTGAATCGGCGGTGGAGCAAGCGCGCAAAGGGTATCAAATTACACAGAAGCGTTACGAAACCGGTATGGGCACCATTGTTGAAGTCAATGCCGCCGCCCTGGCAATAACCAACGCGGAACTGCAGTATCGCAACGCCATTTACGATTATCTGGCTGCTAAAGCCGATTTGGAAAAGACGCTCGGATATGATATCCGGACAACAAATTAGGAAATACAAACAAATTTAAATATGAAACGGAAAAACGTGCTGAAATTTATGCCGCTGGCAGTTCTCTTTTTTCTCGCATCTTGCGGAGGAGAAACGACAAAGAACGAAACGCAGGCCGAAACGGATAAGAAAAACGTAAAGGTGGAAGAAGTCCGACTGACGCCTGTTGACCAATTATCGACTTTCACCGCGACGGTTGAGGCGAATACGGTAAATAACATTGCTCCGGCGATGGGTGGGCGTATCCGCAGCATTCACGTGGATGTAGGCAGCCGGGTGGGCAAAGGACAGACGGTTGTGACTATGGACGCTGCCAACTATTCACAGCAGCAAACGCAACTGGTGACGCTGAAAAGGGATTATGAGCGATACCTGGAGCTCTACAATGTAGGAGGAATCTCCAAACAGCAACTCGACCAGATGAAAGCCCAGCTCGATGTGGCTCAAACCGCACTGAACAACCTGGGCGAGAACACCCGCCTGACGAGCCCGATCAACGGAGTGGTGACAGTACGGAATTACGATCCGGGAGACATGGCGGCCGGGCAGCCGATCCTCACCATTGAGAACATTAATCCGGTGAAGGTTATCATCAATGTTTCCGAATCGTTCTATAGCCGGGTGGTAAAAGGAATGCCCGCAAAAGTGCAGGTAGACGCGCTTTCTGACGAAGTTTTCGAAGGAAAGGTTTCGTTGATTCATCCTACGTTGAATCCCGTTTCGCATACTTTTCCGGTAGAAATCGAAGTCAATAATTCCGATCAGCGGCTCCGTCCGGGAATGTTTTCCCGCGTAACCATGAATTTCGGGACGAACGACCGCCCGCTTGTACCCGATATGGCCGTGTTGAAACAAACCGGATCAAACGACAGGTACGTTTTTGTTGAAAAAGACGGCAAGGCGGTTTACACCCTTGTTCAACTGGGAACCCGCATTGATGACAAATACGAAATTGTTTCCGGCTTGAGTGCCGGCGACAGGGTTATTGTGCAGGGTAACGCCGGATTGATAGACGGAACCGAAGTGAAAGTGGTAGAATAAGCTAAAGGCAGAAAAATGAAACTATATGAAACCGCGGTAAAGAATCCCGTCGGAACTTCACTGATATTTATTGGAGTTGTGATTATCGGGTTTATGTTTTACCGTCAACTTCCCATCGACTTGTATCCCGAAATAGACATGAACATTATTTCGGTGATGACCTCGTACCCCGGAGCCGGATCGGACGACGTTGAAGCCAATGTCACAAGGCCGTTGGAGGACGTGTTGAACTCTACGGAAAGCATCAAGAAAATCACTTCCCAGTCGAGAGACGGAATGTCTATGCTGATGCTTGAGTTTGATTTCGGGACGAACATGGATAACGTGATGAACGATGTGCGGGACAAGGTGGACATGGTCTCCGGATTTCTCCCCGATGGGGCGGAAGATCCCATGATCCTGAAGTTCAGCTCCGACATGATCCCCGTAATTATTCTCTCGGCGACGGCCCGGGAAAGTGCAGGAGCGTTGTATAAAATTCTCGACGAGCAGGTGGCCAATCCGCTCAACCGCATTCCGGGGGTAGGAACCGTAGCCGTGTCGGGCGCGCCGGAACGGGAGATCCAGGTAAATATCATGCCCGAGAAATTAGAAGCCTACAATATCTCCCTGGAGCAGGTCGCGCAGGTTATTTCCGCTGAAAACGTGAACGTCCCTGCCGGAAACTTCGATATCGGATCACAAACGTACATGCTGCGCCTGGAAGGTGAATTTTCCGAAAGCCGTGAACTCAACAACATCATTGTGGGGAACAATCAAGGCCGTCCCGTTTATCTGAGGGATCTGGCCGTTGTGAAGGATACGCTGCAGGATCGTATCATGGAAAATTACACCAACGGGGAGAGAAGTGCGGCCCTTGTGGTGCAAAAGCAATCGGGCTCCAACACGGTAGCGATTGCCGATGCCGTGAAAAAAGAAATTGTGGAGTTGAAAAAAAACCTTCCGCCCGACATCGAGATTGTAACCGTGATGGATACGTCGGAGTACGTAAAGGTGTCCATCAACAGTTTGCTCGAGACCATTCTGCTTGCCCTGGTAATTGTGGGGATGGTCGTACTTTTCTTCCTCGGGCGTTGGCGGGCAACGGTCATTATCATGGTAACCATTCCCATTTCGTTGATCGGATCCTTTATTTACCTGTACCTGACGGGCAATTCGATCAATATCATATCGTTGTCGGCCCTGTCCATCACCATCGGTATGGTGGTCGACGACGCTATCGTGGTGCTCGAAAACATCACCACCCACATCGAACGGGGTAGCCGTCCCAAACAGGCGGCTGTTTACGGAACCGAAGAAGTTTCATTGTCCATTATCGCGTCCACACTTACTATTGTTGCTGTGTTCCTGCCGATGACAATGGTTGGCGGTTTTGCCGGAGTCATGTTTAAACAGCTTGGATGGATGGTGACTATCATTATTTCACTTTCGTTGATTATTGCCATGACACTAACGCCGATGATGAGCGCGAAAATGATGAGGGGCGATAAGGATAAGAAAGTGAGTATGTTCGACAGGTGGTACAACAAGAACGTATTGCCCCTCCTGGATAAGCTCGACAAAGGGTATTCCCGGCTGGTGAAAAAGGTGGTGATCAACAGAAGAACGACTGTTACCACTGTTTTAGCCATATTTCTGTTGGGAGTTGTTGTCAGCGCCTTGACGCTTAAAACGGAATTTATGCCTGCCTCGGACAACAACGATATTGCCATGACCGTTGAGATGCCTACGGGAACAAGAATGGAATTGGCCCGGGAAACCGGACACAAGATTGCCCGGATGATGGAGAAAAAATATCCCGAAGTGGAAATAGTTTCTTTTTCCGTAGGACAGGCGAGTGACGATAATGCGTGGGCTGCCATGCAGGATAACGGATCCAACATTCTCAGCTATAACATCCGGTTGACCGGAGCCAAAAACAGGAAGAAATCCATATACGATGTTTCCGACGAACTGCGTGCCGAACTGGCAGCCATGCCTGAAGTACACCGCTTCAGGGTAATGCCCGGCGGTGGGGATATGGGAATGACAGGCGGCAGCAACGTAGCCGTAGAGATATACGGTTACGACCTGGCGGAAACGGATAAACTGGCAGCCGATTTGAAACCTAAGCTGGAGGCCATTGCCGGACTGCGCGATATCGCTATCTCGCGCAAAGATTACCGGATGGAGTATAACATTGTTTTTGACCGGGAGAAACTGTCGTTAAACGGGCTGAATATGGCATCAGCGGCAAATGCCGTGAGGAACCGCATCAACGGGCTTATCATGTCGCGTTACCGGGAAGACGGCGAAGAGTATAACATACGTGTGCGGTACGACGAACAATACCGTCAATCGATCGAAGATATCGAGAACATAATGATCTACAATCCCATGGGTGTGGGCATTCGTGTCCGCGATGTGGGACGGGTTGAAGAAAACTCGTCGCTTCCGCAAATCGACCGGAAAGACCGCCAGCGCATAGTAACCGTTCAGGGAACCATATATAAACGCGCGCTGAGCGAGATTGTAAAAGATGTCAACACCATTCTTGCCACACTTGATGTCCCGCCCGGAGTACAGCTAGAGATAAGCGGGTCGCTGGAGGAGCAGCAGGAGTCTTTCTCGCAGTTGGGATTACTGCTGATGATCGTCTCGTTGCTGGTTTACATCGTGCTGGCGTCCCAGTTCGAATCGCTTACCTATCCGTTCATCATCATCCTGACCGTTCCGTTTGCGTTCATCGGCTCGTTGCTGTTGCTGTCGATAACCGGCGAACCCCTCGGTATCATGGGCTTCGTGGGATTGATTATGCTGGTGGGTATGGTCGTGAAGAACGGGATTGTGCTTATCGACTACATTAACCTGAACCGCGAACGCGGTTTGTCCATCATAACGGCCGTGGTTCACGGCGGAAGATCCAGGTTGCGTCCTGTTCTGATGACCACGCTGACGACCATTCTGGGTATGGTTCCGTTGGCCATCGGCACCGGACAAGGTTCGGAGATGTGGAAGTCTCTCGGGATTTCCATTATCGGGGGGATGACCTTTTCTACCATCATAACCCTTATCCTTGTTCCTGCGCTCTACTCCATTTTCGGAGGAAACGGCGTGAAGCGCCGGCGTCGCAAGCATCGTGAGGAAATTCACAATCAAACCGGACAGGGAGAAACAACAACTTATTTGAAAGGAGCAAAAGCATGAAAGCAGTAATGATAATATTAGACCAGGCACATTATTCACAGATAATCGACGACCTTTCCAAACTCAATATCCGGGGGTTTACCTCCTGGCGCGAAGTGTTCGGCAGGGGAAGCAAAACCGGCGAGCCGCATTATGGCAGTCATGCCTGGCCATCGGTAAACAATGCTGTCCTTGCCGTGGTGGAGGATCACCGGGTAGCGCCGCTGGTGGATTATTTGAGGAAATTGGACAAGGAATACGAAAACCTGGGACTCCGGGCTTTCGTGTGGAATGTGGAAGATATGATTTGATAAAC
>JBGZJM010000071.1:0-3205 GCA_041848845.1 Petrimonas sp.
AATTAAAAACGACATGAGAATTGTAACTGTTTTAGGACGTGAAGTGTTGGATTCCAGAGGCAATCCCACAGTAGAGGTTGACGTATTAACGGAGTCGGGTGCGTTTGGACGCGCTGCGGTTCCTTCGGGTGCATCAACCGGTGAAAACGAAGCATTGGAACTTCGCGATGGCGACAAAAAGAGATACCTGGGTAAAGGTGTTTTGAAAGCAGTGGCAAACATCAACGATGTTATTGCCCCGGCATTGGTGGGGACAAACGTGCTGGAACAAACACAGATCGACGCCAAGCTGCTCGAACTCGACGGAACAAAAACCAAATCAAACTTAGGAGCCAACGCACTTCTGGGTGTTTCGCTTGCCGTGGCAAAGGCTGCTGCCAATTATTTAGGATTGCCCCTGTACCGCTACATCGGCGGAACCAATACTTACGTGCTGCCCGTTCCGATGATGAACATCATCAACGGCGGTTCTCACTCCGACGCCCCCATCGCTTTTCAGGAATTCATGATTCGTCCGGTTGGAGCGAATTCTTTCCGCGAAGGGCTCCGCATGGGTGCCGAAGTTTTTCATGCACTCAAAAAAGTGTTGCACGACAAAGGGCTCAGCACGGCCGTAGGCGATGAAGGCGGCTTTGCCCCGAACCTTGCCGGAGGAACCGAAGAAGCCCTGGAATCCATCCTTACCGCCATTAAAAATGCGGGCTACGAGCCGGGCAAAGATGTAAAGATTGCCCTCGACTGTGCCGCATCGGAATTTTACAAAGACGGTGTTTATGACTACACCAAGTTCGAAGGCAGCCACGGCAAAAAACGTACATCAGCCGAACAAGCTGATTACCTGGCCGAACTGATCTCGAAATACCCCATCGACTCCATCGAAGACGGCATGAGCGAAAACGACTGGGACGGCTGGAAGCTGCTGACCGGTAAGATCGGAGGACAATGCCAGCTGGTGGGCGACGACTTGTTTGTGACGAACGTTGACTTCCTGCGCAAAGGGATTGAACTGGGTTGCGCCAACTCCATCCTGATCAAGGTAAACCAGATCGGCACACTGACCGAAACGTTGAATGCCATCGAGATGGCACACCGCCACGGATACACCAGCGTAACGTCGCACCGCTCGGGCGAAACCGAAGACGCCACCATCGCCGATATCTCCGTGGCCACCAATGCCGGACAGATCAAAACCGGTTCGTTGAGCCGTTCAGACCGTATGGCTAAATACAACCAGCTGCTCCGCATTGAAGAAGAACTGGGCGACAGAGCCGTTTACGGATACAAGAAAATCAGATAAGAGAAAAAACCATCATGCGGTGAAAGGGTGTGCCGGCTTTGCCGTCATGCCCTTTCTTGCACAACATTCCTTACAGATGAGAAGAAACATCCTGTACATTTTTTCAGCCATTGCAACAGCGACTATTATCATAATCATGACCCTGTCGAACAACGATTCGAAGAAAGTGGAACTGGAACGTCCGCAGGTGCTCTCCATGACGGCATCGGTGGATATTCCCGATGAAATGACCTTCGCAGGCGAAAAAATCGTGTTCGACCGCTACGATCTTCACGAACGGATGGACCGGGAACTGAACAGTTTCACCTACTTCCACTCCACCACCCTGCTCCTTTTCAAGCGTGCAAACCGCCTTTTCCCGGTGATCGAGCCCATTTTAAAGCGAGAAGGGGTGCCGGACGACATGAAATACCTTGCCGTGATTGAAAGCAGCCTCGACCCCCGGGCGGTCTCACCGGCCCGCGCCGCCGGTTTGTGGCAGTTTATGCCGGGTACGGCTCAGGGATTCGGACTGGAAGTGTCGTCCGAAGTGGATGAGCGTTATCACATCGGGAAATCAACCGTTGCCGCTTGCCGGTATCTCAAAGACGCGTACCGGAAGTACGGCTCGTGGAGCGCGGCAGCCTTGTCGTACAACGGCGGACAAGCAAGGATCACCACCGAATTCGGCAAGCAACAAACCGGCAAGGCTCTCGATCTATGGCTGGTGGAAGAAACAACCCGTTACTATTTCCGGATGCTGGCTATCAAAACCCTGTTTGAAAACCCGGCTCAATACGGATTTGTTCTTCGCGGCGATCAACTCTATAAACCCATGGAGTTCAAGGAGGTCACCGTTTCCTCCGCCATCCCAAGCCTGGTGTCGTTTGCCAAAGACAACGGAATCACGTATGCCCAACTGAAGGATTTCAATTCGTGGCTCCGCGATACCAAACTCACCAACAAATCCGGGAAAAACTATACAGTTCTTATCCCCACCCGGGAAAGCCTTTACTACAAAAAAGGGGAGAAAATAAAAATTCACGACGAACGGTGGATCGCGAAATGATCTTTTTTCACTACCTTTACAGGTTCGTATTTTCAATAAAATGACTCCCGAGACAGAACGTATTGAAGTGTATGGCGCGCGCGTACACAACCGCAAAAACATAGACGTGACCATCCCGCGCGATTCGCTCACGGTAATTACCGGATTGAGCGGCAGCGGCAAGTCGTCCCTGGCCTTCGACACCGTTTTTGCCGAAGGGCAACGGCGGTATATCGAAACATTCTCGGCCTATGCCCGTGGATTTTTAAGCAAGATGGAACGTCCCGATGTGGATAAGATTACCGGATTAAGTCCCGTTATTTCCATCGAGCAAAAGACCACCAACCGGAACCCGCGCTCTACCGTGGGCACCACCACCGAAATTTACGATTTCCTGCGGTTGCTCTATGCCCGTGCCGGGGAAGCGTTTTCGTACATCACGGGCGAGAAGATGGTAAAATATACCGAAGAGCAAATTCTGGAACTGATTTTAACCCGGTATGCCGGGAAAAGAATATACATCCTCGCACCCGTTGTCCGAAACAGGAAAGGACATTACAAGGAACTGTTCGAACAAATCCGGAAAAAGGGATTTATCAGCGTCCGCGTGGACGGCGAGATCCGGGAAATCCTGCCGGGAATGAAACTGGACAGGTACAAGAACCACAGCATCGAAGTACTGGTGGACAAGCTGGTCGTATCCAACAAGTTTGAAGATAAGCTCAGATCGAGCGTCAGGACAGCCATGAAGCAGGGCTCGGGACTGATACTCATCCAGGATGCCTTGTCTGGCGAGGTACGTCACTACAGCCGCGAGCTGATGTGCCCTACCACCGGATTATCCTACAACGAACCCGCGCCGCACAATTTCTCTTATCTGA
>JBGZJM010000072.1:0-3210 GCA_041848845.1 Petrimonas sp.
CCCACGGCTTCGCCGTGGGATTCACCAAACGATGTAAGCCTGAAAATATTTCCGAAAGTGTTCATTTTTTATTTACGGTGTACAATTTACGATTTACGAATTATGATTTGGTTCGTTGAACCGTTCAATTAACAGCCGCATCCGCATCCGCCCGAACCACATCCGTTGGCATCGCCGCATCCGTTGCATCCGCCGGAAAATAGGGCCGCTATCTCTTCGGGAGAAGCATCACGGACACCTTGTACCGTCCCTTCAAAATGCATGGTTTCGCCTGCCAGCGGATGATTGAAGTCCATGGTCACCGTGTTATCGGTAATGGAGACAACCGATCCCATCAGCCGGTTTCCTTCGGAATCCATCATGGGCAACGTGTTGCCTTCGAAAAGCATTTCATGGTCTATCTTTCCGTCGACCTCGAAGATATTTTTGGGGAGGTCGATAATCCGTGATTCGTCAAAATCGCCGTAAGCCTCTTCCGGACTCAGTGTAAACTTGAATTTGTCGCCTTCCGAAAGCCCGTAGATATTGTCTTCGAAAGCTTTCAGCATCGAGTTTGTGCCGAAAATAAATTCGAGCGGCTTCTCGGGGGTGGCCTGTTCCATGAGTTCACGTTCGTCCCCTTCGCCTACATTCAGATCGTATGTCAGGGTTACATATTTGCTGTCAGAAATTTTCATTGAATTTGTTTTTATATGATTAAGTGTGTAGATTTTTAACAACGCGGGGAAGAAATAGTTTTAGCTGTTTATCGCTTTTCTCAGATTGTCGAGTGCTTTCTCGATGTTCGAAAGGGGTGTGCCCGCGTTCAACCGCATAAATCCTTCGCCTTCCTTTCCGAAAACAGTGCCGTCGTTCAGCGCCAGTTTTGCTTTGTTGACAAACAGGTCAACCAGTTCCTGCTGCGTGAGGTTCAACGCTCTGCAATCCAGCCAGACGAGGAAGGTAGCTTCAGACCTCACTGCTTTGATTTGCGGAATGTATTCCTTCAGGTAATTTTCAACGAAATCGATGTTTTTCCGGATGTATGCCAGTGCCTGATCCAGCCATTCCGCACCGTAATTGTATGCGGCTTCGGTAGCGGTCAGTGCGTAAATAGTCGCCTGGTCGAGTTCCCGGGGAGCCAGGTAATTCAAGTACTGCTTCCTTATCTCCGGGTTGTGGATAACGGCAAAAGAACTGACAATTCCGGCAATGTTGAAGGTTTTGCTTGGGGCCATCAGCGTGATGCTGTTCTCTTTTGCCTTTTCCGACACCGTGGCAAAGGGTCGGTGCCTGAATCCCGGCAGGATCAGGTCGGAATGAATTTCGTCGGAAACAACCAGGATGTTGTTGTCGTAACAGATTTCCGCCAGTTGCATCAGTTCTTCTTTGTTCCATGTTCTTCCGACCGGATTGTGAGGACTGCAGAGGATAAGCATCTTGCAATCGTTTTCGGCGATAATTTCCTTTAATCCTTCAAAATCGATGGAGTATTTTCCGTTCTCCAAAAGCAAGGGATTGTTTATAACCTGCCTGCCAAGCGCTTCGGGAACAATCCGAAACGGATGATAAACCGGTGGCTGAATGATGATCTTGTCGTTTTTTTGGGTAAACGCGTCGATGGCAAAGGCAAAACCTTTCACTACACCCGGAACGAAAGTGATTTCGTGGTTCTGAACATGATAGCCGTGCCTGTTTTTGAGCCAGTTGATGATGGAAAGGAAATACCCGTCGTAAGGAACCGTGTATCCGAAAATACCGTGTCGGGTTCTCTCGATCAATGCTTCGGTAACTGCCGGAGGCGATAGGAAATCCATGTCGGCCACCCAGAGGGGGATAAGGTCATCGCGCCCGAAAACCGTCTTCAGCTTATTCAGCTTTACGCTGTGCGAGGTTGACCGGTCGATGATTTCGTCGAAATTATATTGCATATCAATAGTAGCTGCTTTTTATCCGTTTGCTGTTTTTGGCCTTCAACCCGCCAAAATTAAGCGATTCAACGGCAAATCCAAGAACAAATTGGTGCGAAATAATTTTTGTGGTAATATCGTTTACGTTTGTTCTGTAAAAATCACCCAGGTACCCGGTGCGGATGGTCAGGTTGTTGAGGGGAATATCAACGGTGAAATAGTTACGTAACGCCAACTGGTTCTGGAACGAGGCAAACCTTACCGTGCCCTTTCCGTTGCCCAGGGAGAAAATCTCGTAGTAGGATTGTCCGTATGCGGGAGAGAAGAACATGCCCAGAAACGGTGTGCTTGCCTGCCAGCGAAAAGTGAGCCTTCGCCAGTTGTAGGTTGCCATTGCCGAGAGGTCGAGGTTCACGGAAGTTTTCAGTGAACCCGGGTTGTTGGAGTTTCGCACATTATAAATACCTCCCAGTGATGCATCTCCTCCGCCACCAGCGAGCAGGCTGAACTTCGCGTTTTTGAAAAAGGGATAAAAAGCGTTGACGCTGTAGGAAACTTCGCCGGCATATTCCGATGCGGACGCGGAAGGATTTTTGGTAAACGCCAGTTGTATTTGAAACTGCTGTTGCAGGAGTAACTTTTCGTTGAGATGTCTGGTGGGACTGATGCGGTCGTGCAACAGCGACATGGTCAACCCGCTGTATTTTAAAGGAGATAAATAGGTGTCGGTCAGAAAAGCTTTGCCCACCCCCAGAAGCGTAGCCTGATTGGTGGATTTCATTGCCCTCTCCTGAGCGAAAAGAGAAATTGAACAAATCGTTAAAAATAAAGTAACCGTTATTTTAATCTCATCGGGGAAACTTTTCATTCTTGCTTAAAATTCGATATTCGACTTACAAAAGTAAGAAAATATTTAAATAAAAGCCGTTGCCCCTGTCTAAAAGTCAGTTTATTTCCTTTATTAACGATTTGTTCAATTTAGAATGGAGTTATGGAAATATTTGTTATTTCCTCTTTTTATTCGGCATACTCGAAAACATACTTTCCCGAGCCGATTTCGAATTGAGTTGTTCCGTCGTTGTTTTTAATGCCGGCAATGTTCTTGTTCGCCGAAACGGCTTTACCGCCTTCCGTTATTCCGGACGGATTGTCCGTTTG
Organism: Petrimonas sp.; assembly: GCA_041848845.1. Lineage (GTDB taxonomy): Bacteria > Bacteroidota > Bacteroidia > Bacteroidales > Dysgonomonadaceae > Petrimonas. Next base: position 3,048 of record JBGZJM010000072.1, read on the forward strand.
AAGGATAACGGTTGCTTTGGCATTGGGCGGAACGGTTATGTCCACAATTACTTTTCCGTCTTTCCGTTCCCAGCCCGATTGCACTTTACCGTAAGGGCTGTCGAGAGTTGCTTTCGAAAACGAAAGCTTGTCTGTTGGATGCGGTTTAAGCAAAAGGTGGCGA
>JBGZJM010000073.1:0-4712 GCA_041848845.1 Petrimonas sp.
AAAATCTCAAAGACGATCAAGATCAAACCCAACACAAACAACAAAACTTCCCAGTTTTGCGCGTAACCGGTCAGGTAAAGCGGCGTAAAATACAACAAGGCAGCCGTCACGGCCACTGCGGTCGGAAAGCCGATCCCCGGCGTTTGCAATTCGAAATAAATCCCCCCTATGATCAACATGATCAAAAAGGCTTGCAGCACCCCGTTCGTCAATAAGCCCTTTATTTTGTCGTAAAGCGTTGGATTATACGTTTCAAGGGCGTAATCACGATACCCCAGGTACTGTACGGCAATCTGGTTGATGTTTTCCGCAATCCCGTCACAATAACGCAACTCGACGGCCTGACTTGCCGTTAACGTCAGGATCTGGGTAGAATCCGCAAAGCCGGGTATCACAATCTTTTCATCCACCATCGCCTCGGCAACTTTCGGATCGCGTTTCCATACTGTCAACGTATCTCCGTTTTGAATCACGGTGTCTCTGCCGTGACTTTCCGCTGTTGCACGCATCATTCCTCGCATGTACGACTGGTATTTGTCGGGAGCTTTGGAACCGTCCTGGCCGCTCACTACGGTTGCCGCGCCAATGGAAGCCGCCGGTTTCATAAAAATGCTGTCGCACGCCATGGAAATAAGCGCCCCGGCGGAAGCGGCGTTGTTATCTATAAACACGTATACGGGAAGCTGGAAATTCAAAATGGCGGTGCGCATGGAGTCGGCCTCCGCAACAGAACCGCCGTACGTATTCATGTGAAGAAGTACACAATCGGGATTCTTGTCCAGAGCCTGATGCATTCCGTTCTGCAAATACACCCAGGTGTTGCTTCCAATATTCTCCTTTATATTGATTTTATAAATCAGCGGCTTTGAATGCTGTCCATAAATAGCATGGGCAAACAGAATGAAAAGCAAAACGAAAATCTGCTTGATATTTTTCATCATTCAACAGGTTTATTTTTACAAAGATAGTTGTTTTTCGTTTCTACGTTGCCCCTTTTCAAAAAAACTGACTATATTTGTCTTTTTAAATTTAAATCTACATATGGTTAAAATCTTAGTCAGTTTAGGTTCGAACATATACTCAAAACAAAATATTGACAGGGCAAGAAGGATGCTCGCTCATTATTTTCCCGATGTTGTTTTCACCCCGTCGATAATAACTACAGCTAACGATGAGAAATATTCTTTTCCGTTCCGGAATGTCTTGGCGGTTTTTTACAGCGACTTGCCTTCGGAGGAAATTGTCCGGAAATTAAAAATGATAGAGTTTGCCATGGGACGGCAACCGCGCGATAAAGATACGGGAAAAGTTATTATAGATATCGATCTGCTTCAGTACGGTGACGAAATTCTTCGCCCGGACGATTACGAGAGGGCTTATGTGCAAGCGTTGTTGACCCGGTTAATCAGCTGATTCGACAATGCCCCGGTGCCAGCTAGCTCAGTTCAGTCTCGAAACAGATTTTACCCCTTTTACCGCTTTCAGTTTTTTTATTAATTGTTCCAGCATGGAGGTGCTGGCCAGCATTACGGAGATGTTTCCCTGAAATAGCCCGTCGTTCGAATCGATGGAAATGGAGCGCATCCGTACTCCGTCTTCTTTGGAGATGATCGACATCAGGTTGGCTACGATATTGAGCTGGTCATTTCCAATGATGCGGAGAACCGATGTATAGTTTGCCGTTCCCGAAGTTTTTCCCGACCACCGGGCTTTTAAAATCCGGTAACCGAAACGCGAAAACAGGTCGTGGGCGTTGGGACAACTTGTCCGGTGTATTTTTATTCCCTGCGACGAAACGAATCCAAAAATCTCATCACCGTAAATGGGGTTGCAGCATTTTGCCAATCGATAGTCCACCCCGGTCAGGTTTTGATCGATAATAAGCTCGTCGGAACTTTTCGCTTCTTGCGAAGACGGCTTGAGGACAAAGCTATCAGCACCCGTAGCGGGAAGAAAGTCCTTGTGTTCAAACTCTTTACTTCCCAGTTCCAAGTAACGGTCTATCACCCAGTTTATGTCCAGTTTCCCAGCGGCAATATCGATGTAAAAGTCCGTTACCGTTTTATATTTTAATTTTTTAATCAGTTGCATCAACAGCGGATCGTCCAGGTCTATCTTGCGGTTTTTCATCCGTCGCGACAACATCTCCTTGGCAATATCCACCTGTTTTCCGGCTTCTTCCTTGAGCAGCTGACGGATCCGGGTTTTCGCCTTCGAGGTCACCACATAATTCAACCAGTCCTGTTTGGGAGACTGGTGCGACGAGGTGTTTATCTCAACCTGGTCTCCGCTTTTCAGCATGTGTTTTATCGGCACGTTCTTTCCGTTCACCTTTCCAGACACACAAGTAGCTCCCAGTTTAGAATGTATGGCAAAGGCAAAATCGAGGACCGACGCACCTTTAGGAAGCTTGAACAGGTCGCCTTTCGGAGTGAAAACGAAGATCTCCTCGTCGTACAAATCGAGTTTAAAATCGCCCAGCTTGTCCCGGATATCCACATCCCTGCTCTCCAGAGATTCCCGCAACGATTTCAACCAATCGTCGAGCGTGGATTCTTCTTTTATTCCCTTATATTTCCAGTGGGCGGCCAAACCCCGCTCGGCAATATCATCCATTCGCCGGCTCCTGATCTGGACTTCCACCCATTTTGAGTCCGGCCCCATCACCGTGATGTGCAATGACTCGTATCCGTTGCTTTTGGGTATGGACAACCAGTCTTTCAACCGCTTCGGATTTGGCTGATACATATCGGTCACAAGGGAGTATACTTGCCAGCAGTGCGCCTTTTCCATCTCCGAAGGAGAATCGAGAATGACGCGTATGGCAAAGAGGTCGTAAATAGTATCGAATTCAATCTTTTGTTTTTTCAGCTTATTGTTAATGGAATGAATGGATTTTGTACGGCCTTTGATATCGTATTTCAGGTTTGTTTTATCCAGACGTTCCTTTAACGGGCGGATAAATTCCTCGATATATTTATCGCGAGAACGTTTACTTTCGTTAAGTTTCCGGGCAATGAAATCGTAAGTCTCCCTGTCGGTATACTTCAGCGACAAGTCTTCCAGCTCCGACTTAATGGCGTACAAGCCCAAGCGGTGCGCCAACGGCGCATACAGGTAAGTGGATTCAACAGAAAGATCCAGTCGATTCTCCGGAGTTGTCTTTTTCGCGTCGCGCATCAACTGCAATTGTTCTGCCAGCAGTATGAAAACCACACGGATATCTTCGGCTATGGAAAGAAGCAACTTGATATAATTCTCCGACTCAACGCGCGATTTTTTCCCCGTCAGGTCGTTCACCTTCTTCAACCCCCGAATAATGACTGTCACCTCTTCACCGAAGTCCTTTCCGATCTCATCAACCGTAACGTACCCTTTCATCAACGGTCTGAACATCAACACCGCACAAACCACTGCCTGTTTTAACCCGATCTCGTCGATTAAGATCACCGCCGTTTTCATATCAAACAAAAGGCCGGCCAGCAAATCTTCCGATTTTTCATCAGCGGACTTTTGCAAGGAATCCTTCCAGACCCTTTTCAAGAGGCCGGTTTGCTGCATACTCCATCTCTGCCGGAATAAACCGTACAGCCTCCTGTGCAAAAAAACGTAATCATCTAAAGAAATAGCAGGTACTGTTTTCATTTTTGTCAACTCATATCCGGTTTGCCACGTAAAATTACAATTTTTTGAAATAAATAGGCTGTTTTACCCTTAAACTTGTCGCAGGAAAGAGCAAAAAACCGGTTTATTTATTACTTTTGCATTTCTAAAAACAAGCAAATGAAAAGACTATCTCTTTGGCTGTTGGCATTTTTGCCGGTGTTCGGATACACACAAAAAAACGGAGAAACGTTATTGTTGAACGACGGATGGACTTTTTCTCAAACCGGTAAGGACACCTGGTACGAAGCTCAGGTTCCGGGTTCGGTGCAGCACGACCTCATCCGTCACAAGGTGTTGCCCGATCCGTTTTACGGAACCAATGAAAAGCTGATTCAATGGGTAGAAGACGAAAACTGGGATTTCAAAAAGTCGTTCACCGTCTCGGCCGAACAACTCGAGCATGACGACGCGGTCATCTTCTTCGAGGGATTGGACACGCAGGCCGATGTATTCCTGAACGGTGCTCGAATCCTGCGCTCCGAAAACATGTTTGTCGGCCATAAAATATCGGTGAAAAACCTGCTTAAAGCGGGTGAAAACAGTTTGTACATACGGTTTTATTCACCCGTACAATCGCTGATGCCTGCCCGGCTGACGGCAGGATACGATTATCCGGCCGGAAACGACCACCGCGAAGAGAAGTTGAGCATCTATAACCGGAAAGCACCTTACCATTTCGGCTGGGACTGGGGAATCCGCATAGCACAGATGGGGATCTGGAAACCGGTTTCCTTGTTTTTTTACGATAAGGTACGCATCGATGATTTTTTCGTAAAACAGACATCCGTCACAGCACAATCGGCCAATATCGAAAATATAGTCGAAGCGTTTTCCGTCGCCCAAGAACCCGTTTCCGCAACCGTTACGGTTGAATATGCCGCAGCGGGCGAAGCCAAAAGATCGGTATCCAAACAAGTAACGCTGCACCGGGGCAAAAATGCCGTTTCCGTGGAGCTGGAAATTGCACAACCCAAAAGATGGATGCCAACCGGCTGGGGCGATCAGCACCTGTATGATTTCACAGCAAACGTTGCGGTGGATAACCG
>JBGZJM010000074.1:0-3269 GCA_041848845.1 Petrimonas sp.
GTACCAAAACAGGTGGCAAATTGAAGTGTTTTTAAGTGGATAAAACAAAACCTGATCATAAAGAAACTTTGGAGACATTCTCCCAATGCCGTAAAGATACATTTACGGTCAGCTATCTGCACGTATTTAATTATAGCTCACCTCAAGCATACTTTAAAAATCGATTTGTCTGTTTATGAAATCATGCAAATTTTAGGCGTGTCTGCATTTGACAAAACGCCGATAGGCGAGCTACCCACAGATTTTCAATTCAATCAAAATGTCAAAGATCTTCAATATGATTTATTTCTAAATAATTCTTAATTATTAACGCAACAGCAGTATTCGCGGATAAATTCAAATATCCCAGTACTCCGTTTGTAAATAACGCAAAAAAAGTAACTTTGAATGTTTTTTCAACCTGAAACAATATATGTCATTAAAAGATAGCAACGAAGAAGATTTAGAAGATAAAGATATGCAAATGAATCCGGAAGAGGAAGATATTGTCCTTTCCGGTTCTTCGCGACACTCCAATCCCCGGATTATTACCCGGTTAGCCGAAGACTCCCCCATGAACCTTTCCCGGATGTATCAGGACTGGTTTCTGGATTACGCGTCGTACGTGATTCTGGAGCGTGCGGTTCCGCATGTTATCGACGGATTGAAACCGGTACAGCGGCGCATCCTTCACGCCATGAAGCGGATGGATGACGGGAGGTACAACAAGGTGGCGAACATTATCGGTTTCACCATGCAGTTTCACCCGCACGGCGATGCCTCCATCGGCGACGCGCTGGTTCAGCTCGGCCAGAAAGACATGCTGATCGATTGCCAGGGTAACTGGGGAAATGTACACACGGGCGACGGCGCTGCTGCACCCCGATACATTGAAGCGCGTCTTACAAAATTTGCTCTCGAAGTTCTTTTCAATGCAAAAACTACCGAATGGAAACCGTCGTACGACGGGCGAAACAAGGAACCGGTAACGCTTCCGGCCAAATTTCCGCTATTGCTGGCACAAGGTACGGAAGGCATTGCCGTTGGATTGACCTCCAAAATCCTGCCGCACAACTTCAACGAGCTGTGCGATGCGTCTGTCGCTTACCTGCAGGGGAAGAAGTTCAGCCTGTTTCCCGATTTTCAGACCGGAGGCTACATCGATGTGGAAAAATACAACGATGGCGAACGGGGCGGCTCGGTAAAGGTACGTGCCTCTATCAAGAAATTAGACAACAAGACATTGGTTATCACCAGCCTGCCGTATGGAAAAACAACGGCTTCTGTTGTGGAATCGATCATCAAGGCGAACGACCGGGGGAAGATCAAGATCCGGAAAGTGGACGACATTACGGCCGAAGATGTGGAAATTCATGTGCAGCTGGCTCCCGGTGTTTCGTCCGACAGGACCATCGACGCCCTTTATGCCTTTACGGATTGCGAAATCAATATCTCGCCAAATTGCTGCATAATCGAAGACGATAAACCGCATTTCCTCTCCGTCAGCGATGTGCTGCGCATCTCCGCCGATCGTACCAGGGAATTGCTCCGTCTGGAACTTGAAATAGAAAAGCAAGAGAAACAGGAGTCGCTTCTTTTTGCATCGCTCGAAAAAATATTTATCGAAGAACGCATTTACAAGGACAGGGAATTTGAGAATGCCAGGAATATGGACGTTGCCATTGCCCATATCGATAAGTGTTTGGAGCCTTACAAACCGTCTTTTATCCGCGAAATAACGTCGGAGGATATTCTGAAGCTGATGGAAATAAAGATGGCGCGTATCCTGAAATTCAACTCCGATAAGGCCGACGAAATTATTGCCAAGTTTAAAAGCGACATCGAAGAAATCAATCACAATCTGGATAATCTCGTCGATTATACTGTTTCGTGGTACCTGATGTTGAAAGAAAAATACGGCAAGAAATATCCGCGACGCACCGAAATTCGCAGTTTCGAAAATATCGAAGCCGTTAAGGTGGCGGAAGCCAACGAGAAATTATACATCAACCGTGAAGAAGGATTTATCGGAACCGGATTGAAGAAAGACGAGTTTGTGTGCAACTGCTCCGATATTGACGAAATCATCGTTTTCTTCAAGGACGGAAAATACAAAGTGGTGAAGGTCAGCGACAAGATGTTTGTGGGAAAAGGAATTTTATACGCCAACGTCTTTAAGAAGAACGACAAGAGAACCATTTATAACGTGGTTTACCGCCACGGGAAAACGGGTGCGCATTACATCAAGCGTTTCCCGGTAACGGGAGTTACCCGGGACAAGGATTATGATGTGACGCAGGGAAAAGCCGCTTCACGCATCGTCTATTTCAGCGCGAACCCCAACGGTGAAGCCGAGACCGTGCGGGTTATCCTGAAACCCAAACCCCGTCAACGGATTTTGCAGTTTGAGAAGGATTTCAGCGGGATCGCCATCAAGGGCAGGGGAGCGATGGGAAATATTCTGACAAAAGCCGACGTACACCGCATTATGCTCAAACAAAAGGGGCTCTCAACACTGGGAGGACGAAAGGTCTGGTTCGATCCCGATGTGCTGCGGCTTAATTACGATGAAGAGGGCTTGTATCTGGGTGAGTTTTTGGGATCGGACAAGATATTGGTTGTCAATAGGAACGGAGATTTTTATACGTGCAATTTTGACTTGAGCAACCATTTCGAGCCCGATTTTGTCCGCATTGAAAAGTACGATGAAGGCAAGGTCTGGTCGGCTGCTCTTTTCGATGCCGACCAGGGGTATGCTTATTTGAAACGTTTTACGTTTGATGCGACCGACAAGGTTGCCAATTTCTTGGGAGACAACCCCGATTCGAAGTTGTTTTTACTGACCGATGTGGTTTATCCGCGTGTGGAGGCCATTTTCGGTGGCGGTGATGATTTCCGCGAGCCGCTTGAAATTGATGTGGAAGAATTTATCGGCGTGAAAAGTTTCAAAGCCAAAGGAAAACGGATTTCCAATTACGGGGTGAAAGAGGTGAAGGAGTTGCAACCTGCACGTTTTCCTGAACCCGAAGAGGATGAAAAGGACAAGCCTTCGAAAGTGGAGATTGAAGCCGAAGAACCCCTCAATATCAACGATGCCGACCTGCTGGACGAAATTACCGGACAGATGAGCCTGTTTGATTGACATCTCGTTGTGCATTGCTTTCATAATTACTATCTTTGATATTCGGAACAACATTGATAAAAAACAAAAAATACAGCGCCAAGTTGTGCATTGCTTTCATAATTACTATCTTTGATATTCGGAACAACAAAAAGTGTATACATCGACA
>JBGZJM010000075.1:0-11198 GCA_041848845.1 Petrimonas sp.
ACTTCAAAGCAACGGGGAAAATGTAATTGTCCCTTCTACCGGAGATTCCGGTTCGTTGCGGGAAATTACAGCTGCCCTCGCGCAAGTGCATCAAGCCCAACAGGGAATTGTAACGCGCTTGTTCGGATATCCGGAGTGGCAGACTTACAATACAGAGATAAAAAAAACGTTTCATCAGTACGGAACGTATTTTTACACATCATTCTATGTGGACGAACAGGATCCGGAGACCCGGCAATTTTCAGAGAACTTTAAACAGTGGTATGGCCGCGATCTGATCAATACCTATCCCAAATACGGTATGTTCGGATACGATACCGGAATGTTTTTCCTGAATGCCGTTTATCGTTATGGGACAAATTTCGAACAACGAATAAACCGGATACCGTCAAATTCACTCCAGTTTTCTTTCAAGTTTGACCGGGTCAATAACTGGGGCGGGTTCATCAATACCGGATTGTATCTTATCCATTATGATGCTGGAGACACTGTACATAAAATCAATAAAAGCCGATAGATGAAACGTTTTTTGCCCGGAATCCTGTGGTTTTGCCTTTTCTCTGTGCAGCTCTTTGCACAGAAAAGTGATTTTGAGAAAGAATTTTATATCGGGGTAGGAGGAGGAGCACTCATGACGACGGTTGATTTTGTTCCGGCCGTTTTACAGAAATCCTCGCTGGGTATCCACGGTGGAATCTCGGCAAAATACATTTCGGAAAAACACCTGGGATTGATGCTCGAATTGAACTACGCCCAGCGGGGGTGGACGGAAGATTTTCCTCCCGAAAGCGGATTTTCTTACAACAAGACGATGCATTACCTGGAGGTTCCTTTCATGACACATATCTACTTCGGAAAAAATGTCCGGTTTGTTATCAACGCGGGGCCACAACTCGGCTTTCTGCTGGGAAGCTCTGACCGTATGAACGAGGCCCTGTCGGCCGATATTGCTGCGAAAAGAGAAGAAAACCCCGAAGCGCAAATAGGCATGCAATACAGTTCGAAGCCCAGGAGTTTTGATTACGGACTTATCGGAGGTATCGGAATGGAACTGAAAACCGGAGCGGGTAATGTGGAACTCGAAGGCAGATATTATTTCGGGTTGGGCGATATTTTCGAAAACAGGAAAACGAAAGAAAATTTCTTTTTTAACCGTTCCGCCCATCGCATCATTGAGGCTAAACTTTCCTATTTCTTTAAAGTGAAGTAACGTTCAATGCTGTTGTGAGCAACCTGCAAAAATCAAGTGAATTTTTTGCTTTTCAATGGGTGAATCAAAAAAAAAGGAGTACTTTTGAACAAAAATATATGAGTATATGTTCATATATTGATTTGATAAAAAGACAATGGAATTTAGCATGCTGGAGATAAGGAAACAAAAGGTGGATAAAGCGCAATTCGAGGAGGCGGCGTACATACTGAAAGCTTTGGCAAATGAAATCAGGTTAAGTGTGATTACCTTGTTGTCCAACGGGAAGGAGAAATCGGTATCTGAGTTGCAGGAAGCCATTGATTGTGAGCAGTCGCTGCTTTCGTATCACCTGACCGACATGCGCGCAAAAGGTATTTTAAATTGTCGCAGAAGCGGAAAAAACTGTTTTTATTCCATCAGAAACAGTCGGGTTATCCAACTGTTGAGCTGTATCATGGATTGTAATTGACAAAAAATAAATTATGAAGAAATTTTTCACAAGGCACGGATTGAAAGTTGCGGGAGTTGTTGTCGGTGCCGTCGGCGGTTACCTGTATTACTACTTCGTCGGTTGCGGAACGGGCAGTTGTCCCATCACTTCAAATCCGTGGAGAATGATGATTTACGGTGCCGTTTTGGGACTGCTTATTTTTGATATTTTTAAGAAAGAAGAAGGTGGAAATAAAGAAGTAAAGAACAGCAAATAACGAAATTATCTACAAAATAAACAACAACATGAAAATTAAACTTATTGTCGCCGCACTTGTGGCATCGCTTATGTTTGCCGCGTGCGGCAATAACAACGGCAAGTCAACATCATCGCCGCAGGCGGCGGTATCTCAAGAGGAAACCAATTTAAATAAGACAAATATGACTAAAACAATTCATTTAACGAAAGCTGATTTTCTAACGAAAGTGGCAAACTACGAAAAAAATCCCCAAACATGGGAATACCTGGGCGACAAACCCGCTATTATCGATTTTTACGCCGATTGGTGCGGCCCGTGTAAAATGGTAGCCCCCATACTGGAACAGCTGGCCGCCGAATACGAAGGGCAGATTTACATTTACAAGGTGGATACCGAAGCTGAACAGGAGTTGGCTGCCGCTTTCGGAATCCGCAGTATCCCGACGTTGCTTTTCGTCCCGATGAACGAAGCTCCGCAAATGGCACAGGGCGCATTACCGAAAGATGCTTTTAAGCGGGCTATCGACGAAGTTTTGCTTAAAAATTAAGTTTGAGATCATGGACAAAATGTTTTTCGAGAGTAAAAGCAGGTATGCCTTCGACGAGACGGTTGAAAGGCTCAACACCATCATCGCTGAGGCAGGGTGGCATGTCACGCACACGCACGACCTGAAAGAGACGATGAATAAGAACGGGTATGAAGTTCTTCCCGTAAAAGTCATAGAACTTTGCAATCCGAAATATGCCCACCGCATGCTTTCGGCCGACGAGTTGAGAATTTACGCGAACATGATGCCCTGCCGCATTTCGGTACACGAGAAAGCCGATGGGAAAACCTATGTTTCACGCATGAACTCGGCCTTGTTTGCTTCGCAAATCGGTGGAGTAGTGGAAGAGGTCATGAGTGGCGCGTATTACGATGCCGAAAGCTTTGTGGCGCGAATTGCGGAATAGCGTTTGCCTGAATTCAGGATTAAACATTGATCCAACGGGTGATGGCCGTGAAAATGTTTTCCCTTTCTTTCGGCGGCTTTTCTTCAACTTGCTTGGGGGCAAGCACTTTTAATCCCTTGTGGAAAATTTTCACTTCAATCTCTTTCCCGGTATTCACCGGTTCCCCGTCGACGTGCAATACGCCCGGTTTTTTTCTTTTGATGGTGAGGCGGCTGGTGAGCAACGAGATCATCTTGCTGTTCTTGTCGATATTCCGGGTGAAAAGTTGCAGCGTGGTTTGCGGGATTTCATTGGGATTAAGCGGCTTCAGTATGGATACATTCATCTTGCCGTCTTCCATGTCGGCACCCGGTGCAATATATACTTCGTTCCCGTATTGAGAGGCATTGGCACAGGTGAGGAGAAACGCCCGTTCCTTAAGCGTGCCTCCGTCGTGCGTGATTTCGTACTCTTCCGACCTGAACTCGATAACGCCCTCCACGATGTTGCGGACGTAACCCAGGGGCCCGCGCTTTTTTTCTTCGGCGAACTTGTCGCTGATAAACGCGTCGAATCCGACGCCGCAGGTACAAAAGAAAATATGCCCGTTGGCAGAGCCGTAATCGATGGTGCGGACATTGCCTTCGAGTATGGTTTGCAGGGCTTTTTCCGAATCCATGGAGATACCCAGGTCACGCGCCAGTCCGTTCCCCGATCCGAAGGGGATGATTCCCATAACGGTATCGGTATTCACCAGGGCTTTCGCCACTTCATTTACCGTGCCGTCGCCTCCGGCAGTCAGCACATAAGCGAATTTGTTTTTCACGGCCTGTTTGGCTATTTCTGTGGCATGCCCGGGATAGCCGGTGATCCGGATAATCACATCGAATTGGGTTTGGTCGAAAGCGGATGCCACTTCTTCGGGAATGTTTTTCTTCGATTCCGTTCCCGATACCGGATTGATTATGACGCAAACGTTGGTCTTCTCCATATTTTGTATTTTGTACAAAAATAAGATAAAAACCGTTTCTCCGGCATTTTAACGATCATTTTATTTGCCCTTTTGGGCATTGTTGAGTACTTTTGCAGCTTACAAAAGTAAAAAACTCTTTCGGCTGACAGGATACCATTATTCAACAGGTAACCCTCCTGAAATGAACCGGCTTGCAGGCAGGCAGGGTGAGGCCGGATAACAACTATTCAATCTATGACAAACCCCGACAGTTTAATTTTTGATATGGACGGAACCCTTTGGGACAATGTTGATTCTTATGTCATTGCCTGGAATAAGGGATTGGAAATAAATGATTACCGTTCGCGGGTTACCCGTGACGACCTACTGGGCCTGATGGGAAAAGAAGCTCACGTCATGCTCGATGCCATTCTCCCCAATGCGTCGAAATCGGCGCAAGACGAGTTGTTTGACGAAGTTGTCCGGCAATACCAGTTGTTGGTTCCCGACATGAAACCGCGTATTTACGAAGGTGTTCAAGAGGGACTGGAAAAACTGTCGGAAAAATACCCGCTATTCCTGCTCAGCAACTGCGAGAAAGGGGGCCTGGTGAATTTCATGAGACACACCGGAACGGCACATCTGTTTATCGATTATATGGAACATGGAGAAAACCTGAAATCCAAGTCGTTTAACATGAAACTGCTGAAGGAACGGAACAATTTGCAAAATCCTTTGTATATTGGTGACACCGATTCAGACAGCAAGGCTTCGACAGAAGCCGGTGTGCCGTTTGTGTTTGTGGCTTACGGTTTCGGGAAAACGGACAAGTATATGTACACATTCGATTCGTTTCCGCAGCTTGTCGATTTCTTTTTAAATTTATAGTTTGTCCTTTTTCCTCTGCTCCTTGTTCTAATTATTTAGTCTAAAAAATATGCAAAGCAGTTTTATCCTTATCGTCATAGCCGTCTATTTTCTGTTGCTGATGTTCATTTCCCACCTCACCAGCCGGAGGGGGGCGGACAACGATGCCTTTTTCCGCGCCAACAAGTCCTCCAAATGGTACATTGTGGCATTCGCGATGATCGGAACGTCCATTTCGGGCGTGACGTTTGTATCCGTCCCGGGAATGGTCCGCAACCTCGATATGACCTATATGCAGATGGTACTGGGATTCTTTTTCGGATACCTGGTCATTGCCTACGTGCTTTTACCGTTGTATTACAGGCTGAACCTGACAACCATCTACGGTTATCTCGAGCAGCGTTACGGGCAACGATCCTACAAGACCGGGGCGTGGTTTTTCCTGCTTTCTAAAATTGTGGGCGCGGCCGCCCGGCTGTACCTGGTAGCGTTTATTCTCCAGTCGCTGGTTTTTGATGATTGGGGTGTTCCTTTTGTCGTAACGGTTGTCGGGATTATTCTCATTATCTGGCTGTACAGCCACAGAAGCGGTATAAAAACCATTATATGGACAGACTGGGTACAAACGCTGCTCTTCCTGACGGCTTTAGTAATGATCATCTGGCAGGTGATGGCACGTCTCAATTTCAGTTGGGGCGATACCTTTCGGGCAATAAGCGAGAGTCCGCATGCCCGTATTTTCGTGTTTGACGATTGGACAAGCACGCAACATTTTTTCAAGCAGTTTTTCAGCGGAATGTTCATTACCATTGTGATGACGGGGTTAGACCAGGACCAGATGCAGAAGAACCTGACGATAAAGAGCCTGAAAGATGCCCGGAAAAATGTGGTTTCCTATGGCCTTGCCTTTGCCCCGATAAATTTGCTGTTTCTGGCGTTAGGTGTGCTTTTGCTTATATTTGCGCGGCAAAACGGAATTGTGCTTCCCGAAGTGTCCGACAATATTCTTCCGGTCATTGCCAGTCAGCACCTTGGACAAGTGGTGTTGGGAATTTTCATAACGGGGATTGTGGCGGCTGCCTTTTCGAGTGCAGATTCGGCGTTGACAGCGCTCACCACATCGTTTTGTGTGGATATCCTGGAGATGAAAAAGACCGACAATCCCGATACGGAGCGCAAAAACGTGGCGACACGCCGCCGGGTACATCTGGTTATCAGCGTTGTTTTTGTCCTTATTATCCTGTTGATTGAGGCCATCGGTTCCGACAGTATCATCACCGCCATATACAAACTGGCCTCTTATACCTACGGACCGCTGCTCGGATTGTATTTCTGCGGATTGTACACCCGGATGAAACCCATCGACAAATGGGTGCCGTACATGGCCGTTGCCGCGCCGGTTATCTGCTTCGTATTGGAAACCGTGATAAGACAGGTTTTTGGATACCAGGTGGGGTATGAGCTTCTGCTTATCAATGCCGCGCTTACCGGAACCGGTCTTTGGATATTGTCGTTAAACAACTCTAAACCTTCAACCCTCAACCCGTAACCCCATGCTTGTCAAATCTGCCGAATTTATCATCAGTAACACCGATTACCGGAAATGTCCGCAGGACGGAAAGCCGGAATATGCTTTTATCGGACGCTCCAATGTTGGAAAATCATCGCTTATCAATATGTTGACTAACCGGAAAGGATTGGCCATGACCTCATCCACACCCGGAAAAACGATGCTGATCAACCATTTTCTGATTAACGGCGAGTGGTACCTGGTGGATTTACCGGGATACGGTTATGCCCGACGGGGAAAGGAAAATCGGGAACGGTTGCAACAAATCATCGAGGATTACGTGCTGGAGCGCGAAGCGCTGACCTCACTTTTTGTATTGGTGGACAGCCGGCATGAGCCCCAGAAAATAGATTTGGAGTTTATGGAATGGTTGGGTGAAAACGGTATTCCTTTCGGCATTGTCTTTACCAAAGGCGACAAGCAGGGCCCCGTGCGCCTACAGCAAAACGTGGATGCCTACAAGCAGGAATTGCTGGAAACGTGGGAAGAACTTCCGCCCGTCTTCGTTACTTCCTCCGAAAAAAAATCGGGCAGGGAAGAATTGCTCGATTATATTGAGGAGATCAATAAATCTGTTTTGTAATTGCCTCATCCTCATAACCCGACACTGTCCCGGTAAAAGTCCAGCGACTGGAAAATCAGCTCCTTTCCGGCAACCCGGTTGATCTGTATTTCTCCGATACCGGACAGGAGCGTGAAGTTGACGGAAGACGCGTTTGCGTTCTTCTTGTCGTGCGTCATAATGCCGTAGAGCTGTTCGTAATCGTCGCAATCCAAGGCAAAAGCGCCGTAATTCCGGTGGATAAAACGAACGGTTTTCTGCAGTTCCTCCTTGGGAAATCCGCACACACGATGCGACAGATACAGTTCCGCGATTAGCCCCCACGCCACGGCATAACCGTGCAAGACGGGCCTCTCCGTTTCCAGGGCAAAACTCTCGAAAGCGTGCCCGACAGTATGTCCGAGGTTCAACGCCTTGCGGATATTGTGTTCAAAAGGGTCTTTTTTTACGATCTCTTCCTTGATGGAGACCGAACGGAAAATCGCGTCGGTAAGCCATTCGTAATCAATATCTCCGGCATCGAAAGCCAGCAGCTTTTCCCACTCTGCCCCGGAACTGATAAGTGCGTGTTTGAGCATTTCGGAAAAGCCCGAAAGGATGTCTTTACGGCCGAGCGAGGAAAAGAAGCGTGAAGAGATTAACACACATTCTGCCGGGTAAAATGTCCCTATTTCGTTTTTGAATCCTTCAAAATTGATTCCGGTTTTCCCGCCGACAGCGGCATCTACCGCCCCCAACAGGGTAGTAGGGATGTTGATGTATGTGATTCCTCGCTTGAACGTAGCTGCTGCAAACCCGCCGATATCGGAGACCATTCCTCCACCCAGGTTTATCAACAGTGAGTGGCGTGTCGCACCGTTTTGGGTCAGGTGTTTCCAGATGTGCGCCAGGTTTTCGAGCGTCTTGTTGGTATCGTTTGCCGGAATTACAATCCGGCTTGCATCCTTTATCGCGGCAAAAGGTTCGAGCAGGGGAAGGCACAGGTTGGCCGTATGTTCGTCCGTTAGCACAAAAAGTTTGTCGTGCTTGATTCCCGACACGGTTTTTTCGATATCGGTCATCAGGTTGGTGCTTTTGATGATTCGTTGCATGTTCATGTTTTGGGGGTTGGGGCCATAATTACGCATTATGAGTTATTGCTCATTGTTCATTGCTTTATAGAGCTCATCCTGGATGCGTTCCCTGATTTTCAACGTCGATAACCGATTGGGAGAACGCTCCGGAAAAACCCGGTTCGACAAAAAGATATAAATCATGTTGTTGTCGGGATCCACCCAGAAACTGGTTCCGGTAAAACCCGTGTGCCCATAGACGGAGACAGGGGTAAGCGGACTGGTAGGACTTGCGTTGTTGTTCCGCGGGTCGGGTTTGTCGAATCCCAATCCTCGGCGGCTGTTGCTGCTTTTTGTTTGGGTAAACAGGTTCACGGTCTCCTTGCTTAAAAATCTTTCCCCGCCGTATTCTCCTCCGTTCAGCCACATCTGGGAGAGTTTTGCCAGATCGTTGGCGTTGGAAAACAATCCGGCGTTACCCGAGATCCCGCCAAACAAGGCCGCTCCTTCGTCGTGGACATACCCCCTTACTTGCTGTTTTCGAAAAAAAGGATCATTCTCGGTGGGAGCAATCTTGTTGACCGGCATGTGGTCTAACGGACGGAATGTCAGGGTTGTCGCTCCCAGCTTTTTGTAGAAGTTGTCTTTTACGAAGCTGTCCAGATCGGTCTTGGAAATGTGTTCCACGGCTTCTTTCAACAACATGAAATTCAGGCAGCTGTATCGGTAGGTCTTTGAGCGAAGTTCGGTGGCGATCACCTCTTTCAGCAGGGCCCGGTGCATGTTGTCGCTCGCATACAGGTTTTTGGCCACAGGCAGATGAAAGACCTCAGAAGGTTTATCCGAGATAAACGACGGAATAAACGCGTAGTCGGTTCGGCCCCATGCTCCGGCATAACGGGCGTGATGGAGCGCCGACCTTTTCCCGAACAGCGACCCGTTAAAACTGTTCGGGTCGATGGCCGTTGTGTAATAGGGTATGAAGGAGACTATGCCCGTTTCGTGAAAAAGCGCGTCGCGGACGGTCAGGGTTGCTTTGTTGGTGCCCCGGGTTTCGGGTACAAATTTTCCGATGTGGTCCTGCAGCCGGATCTTTTTCTCGTCGTACAACTTCATGATCGCCGGAACGGTCGCTGCCGCCTTGGTTACCGAGGCCAGGTCGTAAACGGTTTCGGCGTCGACTTTTGCTCCGGAAGTGTATTCCATATTGCCGAATCCTTTGTCGTAAATAACCGTTCCGTCTTTTACCACCATCACGTAGCATCCGGGATAGGCCTGTTGACGGATGCCTTCGAACGCGATTTTTTCCACATCCTGCAGGCTTCCGGACAAGATTCCGACTTCTTCGGGAAGCGAGTAGGAGAGACGCGTCTTTGGGGTGGCGATCCCGCTGTTAACTTCAAATCCTCCGGCTGAAACAGGCAGTCTCCCCGAGAAGCCGATACCTCCGAAAACGGCTTGTGCCGCACTCATCTGGGCAAAATCGGTGTTGTCGTAGGCCACGACAACGGAAGATGCATGGTCCATTGCCGGTTTTAGATCATCGAGTGCGTACGGAGAATCGAACAATACCAGAACCGATTTAGCGGCGTCTTTTATCGTTTGTAGAAGTGCGGACGGGTAGCCTGTGGGGACGGAGTATACAGAAATTATAACGATATCGAACTCTTTCAGTTTATTGGATAGCAGTGCTATGCTATCGACAGTAACTGCTTGAAAAGCGGTAACTCCGGCATATTTTTTCAGCCATTTCTGAAAGGTATTTTGCTTCGGGGCGCCAATAGCCACGGCGGCAATCCGGTTTTTATCCAATGCCCTTACCGGCAGGATGGAATCGTTGTTTTTAACCAGTGTAACGGCCTTGTCGTAGATTTTTCGTTGCGTCCACTCGCTTTCCGGAGCATGTATGCGGCGGTTTAGTGTACGGATATCGATCGGCTTAACGCGATGGACGCCGAGTATGTATTTGTACGTCAGTATTTTTCTTACTTTTTCTTCGAGCATTGCCGGGGATATGACTCCTTTCTCAACCGCCCGTTTCACCTGTTGAAATTCCTTTTCCTGGTTGGGCACTCCCAAGATCACGTCGTTTCCGGCCAGCAACGCTTTTACGCTCATGTCGGGTTGATTGGAAACGCCTTTCATCGCCATCCCGTCGGTAAAAATAAGGCCGGTGAAGCCCATCCGGTCTTTCAGCAGTTTCTGTCCCACGTTTATCGATAACGATGCCGGCAGTCCGTTTGTGTTCAGTGCCGGGACGTTCAGATGCCCGAGCATCATTCCCGACAGTCCGGCGTTGACGTATTGCCGGAAAGGAAGTAATTCCACCGAATCTAACCGGGCCATGTCGTGGCTTACGGTCGGCAAGGTCCGGTGCGAATCTTCCGATGTGTCGCCGTGGCCGGGAAAGTGTTTGGCAACCGCCATCACGCCGTTTTCTTCCATCCCCTCGGCAAAGGCGATGCCTTGCCGGGCCACGTTGGCGGGGAGTTCGCCGAAGGATCGTGTGCCGATGACCGGATTGTCGGGATTGCTGTGCACATCGATGGACGGGGCAAAGTTTATGTGGATACCCATTTCACGGCATTGCCGGGCAACCTCTTTTCCGTACTGTTTCAGCGTTTTTTCATCGTGAATGGCTCCGGTGATCAGGTTGCGCGGAAAACGAGGCGCATCGCTCAAGCGCATCGACAGTCCCCATTCACCGTCCAGCGCCACAAAAAGCGGGGTTTTGGCAATGCTTTGGAGGTAGTTGGTCATTTCGGCCTGCACAGCCAACGTTCCCTTCGAAAACAATACCCCCCCGATTTTCTGGTTGTTTATATAACCCGCGATTTTTGTTTTCCAGCCGCTCTTCGATTCCACGACAGGCATAAAAAGCTGGCCGATCTTTTCGTCCAGGCTCAGGCTGTTGTATACGGAATCCACCCATGGGTTCAATTTTGTTTTGTCGGCCTGCCGATAGAGGTTGGTTTCGGTTTGAGCGATAAGTACAGCGGTGAATAAATAAAACGTAAAAAACAGGGTATCTCTTTTCTTGAACATGATCGGTTTATTTGTATCAACTTCAAACATTAAAGTTCGGATCCGTAATCCGTCCTCGACTTATTGCTTCACTTTTTCGAGCTCCACATCGATTCTTCCGACGTGGATTCCTCTTCCTGCCGTTTGAAAAACCATAACGTCCTTGTTGTCGATATTTTTCAGCATATCCGGAGTTTTCATATGGGTGTGGGTGTGGCCGCCGATAATAATATCAATGTTTCTTGTTTGTCCCGCCAATCGCTTGTCGGCCGAGTAACCCAAGTGCGACAGGCAGATAACCATATCACACCGGCCTGTTGTCTTCAGCTTTAAAACCAGTTCGTTTGCCACCCGTTCC
>JBGZJM010000076.1:0-2522 GCA_041848845.1 Petrimonas sp.
TTCTGGTTGAATTGGAAAGGTTTGAACTATCACTCAATCCGTTCAGGGAAGGTTCCATCATCACCAAGATAAACAACAACGTACCCGTGAAACCCGATTCCATGTTTATGGAGGTGTTCAACAAAGCCATGGAAATTTCGCGGATATCCGAAGGTAAATTCGATATTACGGCTTCGCCGCTGATTAACGCCTGGGGATTCGGTTTCAGGAATATGGACGGCATCACGCCCGAAATTATCGATAGCCTGAAACAGTTTGTGGGATACGATAAGATCCGGATCGACAGCGAAGGAAATGTCGTAAAATCCGATCCGCGGGTACAGTTGAACACTTCCGCCATATCCAAAGGCTATGCCTGCGATTTGGTTGCCCGGCTGTTGGACAGCTACGGTATCGAGAATTATATGGTTTATATTGGCGGTGAAATTGTTACCAAAGGTATTAACGATAAGAATGATTGCTGGCGAATTGGCATTGAAAAGCCGCTTGACGACAGTACCGGATTATTTATCGAAATGCAAACGATTTTGTCGCTATGCGATAAGTCGCTGGCGACATCGGGGAATTACCGCAATTATTACGTGAAAGACGGTAAGAAGTATGCCCACACCATCGACCCGCAAACCGGGTATCCTTCGGAACAGGATATTTTAGGTGCGACCGTTATTGCCGGCGATTGCATGACAGCCGATGCTTACGCCACGGCATTTATGGCTTCGGGATTGGAAAAATCGAAGGAGATTGCCCGGAAAATACCGGGATTGCATTATTATTTTATTTACGCGAAACCCGACAGCACGCTCGACGTAGCTTATTCCGAAGGGTTTGAACAGTTTTTTGCCAACGGATATGAATGACATGGTTTCCATTGTTCCTCTGAACAAAAAAGAGGTGAAAGATACGGTTGTCAGCTATTTCTTTTATGAAACCGGCTACGGACCGGCTATTATTGCTTCCACTCCGAAAGGTATCTGTTATGTGGGTTTCGGAGAAAAGGAACCGATGCTGAGTGATTTGAAAAAGAGATACTCCGGCGCAGCTCTTCAGGAACAAGAAGCCGGTTTACATCAACTCGCGTTGAACTTTATCGAAAACGAAAAAGTGCCGGAGCTTCCGTTGCATATTGCAGGGACCGATTTTCAGTTAAGTGTATGGAAAGCGTTGCTGCAGATCCCCGTTGGAAAATTATCTTCCTATAAAGCCATCGCCAAGGCTGTAAACAATCCGAAAGCGGTACGCGCAGTCGGTTCCGCTATCGGGGATAATCCCGTCTCCTGCATTATTCCCTGTCACCGTGTTATCCGTTCGGACGGCGGACTGGGCGGCTACTTCTGGGGACTGGAAATCAAAAGGAAAATGATTGAAAGGGAAGCACAAACCATGCCCAACCATCCATGTCGTTAAAAGAACTGTTCGTTGTTGTTTTTATGATGTTTTCCCTGCTGACACCGGCACAGGAAACGGATTCCGTTCGTTATCCGACTTTCAAGGTTGACGGAACGATGAAAAACAAATTTGAGTATGCCTCTGAAACCGGAAGTTCCAGATTCTCCGTCAGGAATTCAAGGATCGGAGTTCGCGGGCACCTTACCGATTTTTTGGCTTACCGCGGACAGCTCGAGCTGAGCGATAACGGCAACTTCAAGGTGCTGGATCTGTACGGCTCTTTCGAACCCCTGCGGGGACTGTCGCTTTCGCTGGGACAGACAAGCATTCCTATTTTTAATTCTTACGTTGTTTCGCCAGCCAACCTGATGTTTGCCAACCGTGCTTTTATCGGGAAATACTTTATACGCACGCGCGATATCGGTTTTCTGGCCGATTATAATTTCAGGATCGACGCGGTTCCGGTTTCCATCGAGTTGGGTGCCTATAACGGGAACACGATCAACGATCCGGTCTGGCGCAAAAAATTGTCGTACGGCGGACGTCTCGAACTCGGTAGGATGAAAGGGCTCCGGTCGACGTTCAAGTTTTACGATTACCTGAATACGCCTACGGCACATTACTTTTTTTACGGTGCCGATTTGCGTTATGAGGGCGCTAACTGGAAAGTAGAAACGGAGTTTATGAAACGTGATAACAAGGAGGTCGACGAAGATCAGATGTTTTCTTATTACCTGCAGGGCGCTTATGCGTTTTCCCTTAAGGAAACCTGTTTTTTCAAGAATATTGTGCCTGCCGTTCGATGGGATGCCATTGACAAGCATATGAACGAAAAAGGCTTTGATGTGGACAGGTTGACCGTCGGTCTTGGTTTTGGGCTTACTAAAAAATATTTTTCATCGATATTGCGGTTCGATTACGAATGGTATTTTGTGAATCAAGAGCTTGATATTTTGAATCTCTACGAAGAAATGGATTCGGACAAGTTTACGGTTGAATTATTATTGACCTTCTGAAAAAATTAAAACTATGGCAAGAAAAATTGTACTGTTCTTGTTTGTTCTTTCCCTTACTTTGCCGGGCTGTACCGAACAGAACAAGAAAAAGATCCTTTTTGACGGAAAAGATGTGACAAA
>JBGZJM010000077.1:0-5791 GCA_041848845.1 Petrimonas sp.
AAGGAAGACAAATCTTGTTTTGCACTCACCAAAAACTCTATTTTATGAACAAACGTCTATCAGTCATATTGTTGTGCGGATTATTGGCATTCTCCGCCTATAGCCAGTCGAAAGTATCGTTCGAACACCTGTACAACAGGTTTGCGCAGGAGAAGAACGCGGAAAAAGTTAAGGTGGGCGGACTGCTGATGTTCCTGACCAGGCCCCTTGTAGCGAAATACGCTGACGGTTTAAATATCTCGAGCGTTCATGTTCTTGCTCTGGATGAATGTTCGCAGGATGTAAAACTCCGGTTCAATACGTTGGCGGAAAAACTGAATGACGACAAATACGAGGTTCTGTTGAAAGCAAACGACAAAGACGAAAAAACAAGGATACTCGCGCGGTTTCAGAACGAGGCGATCCGGGAGCTGGTCATCGTTTCCATGGGTGATGAGCCGGCTCTCGTACGCATCAAGGGAAAAATAAAACCCGAAGACGTACAAAAATTAGTCAACCCGGACGACAATGAGCAATGAGGAATTTAAAAAGCGTTTTTTATCCTTTCATTCGTTGATTTATAGAATTTCGTACCGTATTCTTGAAAACGGGGATGATGCCGATGATATTACGCAGGAAGTGTATATAAAACTCTGGGAACAGAGGAACAGTCTTGGAAGCATCCGTAACGATGAAGCCTTTGTGGTAACCCTGACAAAAAACCTGTCCATTGACTGGCTGAGGAAAAATCACCGCAAAACGACATCCGGAATTGACAACAAAGACATAAGCTGTGAAAACAGGGAAGAAGAGAGAATGGATGCCCGCGACGAATTATCGAACGTGATGCAATGCATGAACGCTTTGCCGAAAACGCAACAGGAAGTAATCCGGCTCAGGCACTTCGCCGACCTTTCGATCAGAGAGATAGCCGAAGCCACCCGCCAAACGGAAACCAATATCCGGCAACTGTTATCGAGGGCAAGGCGCACGATGAAAGAAAAATTAAACGGAAAGGGAAATGAACAGCAATGATATCAGAAAATTAGTAGAAAAATTCTACGAAGGAAACACTTCGTTGGGAGAGGAGAAAATGCTGGCTGATTTTCTTCTGCGGGACAATGTGCCGGACGAGTTTTTACCGGACAGCAAGTTGTTTCGCGCATTGAACACCCCTTCAATGGAAGTTCCTGACGAATCAGCCCAAGCCATAGAATCTCTCATCGACTCGTTTAAAGAGGAACAACCGTCGGATAAAAAAACAAGGATGTTCCACGCAAAGTATTGGACCATTGGCATCGCAGCGTCGTTAGCGCTTATCTTAGGAGTAAGGCGGTTTCAAAAAAGCGGGCAGCCAGCGTCAACACTTTTTACCGATACGTACAAAAATCCCGACGATGCTTGCCGGGCGACCGTAGAAGCCCTACAGCTCTTTTCGGATAATTTCTCCAAGGGAACCGAATCGGTTGAAAAAGCCAGCATGCATCTGGAAAAAGCACAAGAAATAATCAATCAATCACTTAAATAAGGCATGGAAAAATGAAAAAAACAATCTTGTCCATACTGTTACTGGCAGGCTTCACATTCGCTTTCGCACAGAAAAACCCGTTCGAACAGTTCTCCGAAATGGACGGGGTGACATCGGTTTACATATCAAAGACGATGTTGTCCATGATTCCCAAAAATTCAAAGATGAATTACGGAGGCGTAAATGTGGGAAGCTTCTTAAACAAACTGTCATCGATCCTCATCCTTACATCCGAAGATCGGGAAATTGCCCCTCAAATGCTTTCCATGGCCAACGACCGTGTGAAAGGACGCGATTACGAACTGCTGATGCGGGTGAAGTCGGACGATAACGACAACGTCAATTTTTTCATGAAGGGCAAACCGGAAAATATCAGCGAACTCATCATGATTGTCGCGGGCAGCGACGGTGAGAACGTGGTGATGCAGTTTCTGGGAAACTTCACCCTCGACGATATTCGGAAAATGACGGAAGGGTTCAATAAATGACCGTCCCCTCCGACAAGGTCAAATCCGTTAAGCAGGGCAATTGCTTGACGGATTTTTTGTATATTTGTCCCTCCATCATGTATCGAGACAGAATGAAATTATCCGGCATCATCCTTTTCCTGTTTTTAAGCACCGCCTTGTCCGCTCAAAACACGCAGCTGCAGTACAAATTCAGGGTTTACCTGAAAGACAAGGGAAATACGGCGTTTTCGGTTTCCGAGCCGGAAAAGTTCCTCACCCCGAAAGCCATTGAGCGTAAAAAGCGGCAGCAGGTAAAAATAGACAAATCGGATCTCCCCATTTCTCCCGACTATTTCAATCAACTGAATAACGCGGGAGGGAAACCGGTCTCGTACAGCAAATGGTTTAAAACCATCGTGATTCAGCTGAAAGACAGTGCCCGGATCAACGCTATTCTACAACTCCCCTTTGTGGATTCCGCGAGATACGTCTGGCGGGGTATCGAACGAAACTACCGCAACCCTGTCCGCCCCCGTCTCGGGAGACCCGATTGCCCGGACGAGAACGGGCGGGAAAACTATTTCGGACTCACGGAAGAACAATTCGCGCTCCACAATGCCCGCCAGATGGCGTTGAGCGGATTCGCCGGAAAAGGCATAAACGTGGCCATTATCGATGCCGGATTCACCAACGCCGATGTTATCCCGCAATTCGGGGATGTTAACCTGGCAGGGTTCAAGAGCTTTGTTCCCGCGGGCGATCTTTTCGCATCGAGCGACCACGGAACCAAGGTCTTTTCGACCATGGCGGCAAACCTGCCCGGGGTAATGGTGGGATCCGCTCCGTCAGCAACGTACTATCTGCTTCGATCAGAAGATGTGGCGAGTGAATTTCCCGTGGAGGAGGATTATTGGGTACGGGCCGTTGAATATGCCGACAGCATCGGTATCGACCTGATAAATTCATCGCTGGGATACACCGCCTTCGACGACCCCACCCTGAATTACAAACCCGAAAGTTTAGACGGGAACACATCTTTCATGACCCTCGCTGCCGAGAGAGCTTACGAAAAGGGAATGATCCTGGTTACAAGCGCGGGGAACGAAGGCAACAAACCGTGGCAGAAAATATCGGCCCCGGCCGACGCAAAACATGCCCTGACCGTGGGGGCGGTCGGGACAGACAGCCTCATAGCATCCTTCAGTTCAAAAGGTTTTACGGCCGACAACCGTTTGAAACCCGATATTGTTTCCGCGGGGAAGGGCACCGTAACCATAGGTCACAGCGGGTTACTCGGTTTTACGAACGGGACATCGCTTTCGTCGCCTTTTGCGGCCGGACTTGTGGCTTCGCTGTGGTCGATCAATCCCGGCATGAACCGGGCGGAAGTGCTGGACATCGTGAAACGGTCGTGCGACCGGTACAACCGCCCCGATTCTGTTTACGGATACGGCATCCCCGATTTCGGAAAAGCGGCGAAGGCCGTTCTGGACAAGCTGGAAACTCGCGAAAAACCGGTTGCCGAAGCCTGTTTTTCCATATCGAGGAGCGCGAAAAACAGTTTCGAGATAACCGTCACCGAACCCGATTTTTCATTCGATGCGTACACGGTAAATGTGTTGGATGAATCGGGTAACCTGATAGCAAAACACGGATTTGAAAACGAAAAGCTCATTGTTCCTGTTCAACAGGAGGTCAAAAAAGCGAATCAATTCATACATTTCGTCTTCAAGTCGCCTTTTACACAGAAAACGGTCCGGTTCAAATTGTGATCCGGGACTGATAAAACAAACCAAAAACAACGGTATGCCCGAAAATTCACTTTCGTTATCGGAACTCAACGGGCAGGTGAGCGACGCCATTCGCGACCACCTGCCCGATACCTACTGGGTACGTGCCGAAACCAGCGATGTGCGCCGCAACCGGAACGGGCATTGTTATTTAGAGTTTATCGAGAAAGACGCCCGGGGACAAAACATTGTCGCGCGCGCGCGCGGAGTGATTTGGAACAATGTGTATGAAATGCTTTCGTCCTTCTTCGAAACGGAGACTGGGCAGCCATTCGTATCGGGATTAAGTGTTTTGGTACGGGTTTCGGTAGATTTTCACGAGCTGTACGGCTATTCGCTCTCGGTGGTGGATATTGATCCTTCGTTCACTATCGGCGAAATTGCCCGGAACCGGCAACTTGTTCTCCGGAGGCTGGAGGAGGAAGGTGTTTTAACGCTGAATAAAGAGCTTACGCTTCCCGAACTGACGAACCGGATTGCGGTAATTTCATCGCCAACAGCCGCCGGGTACGAAGATTTCCGCGATCAACTGGCCACAAACCCGTACGGGTTTGTGTTTTATACCCGGTTGTTTCCGGCAGTCATGCAAGGGGAGCGGAGTGAACCGTCGGTAATCGCCGCCCTGGAAGAAATTTACGCCCACAAAGAACGGTTCGATGCCGTTGCCATTATCCGCGGCGGCGGCTCCTCGTCCGATTTAAGCTGTTTCGACTCTTACCTGCTGGCCACAAACTGTGCGCAGTTTCCACTTCCCGTAATCAGCGGAATCGGTCACGAACGAGACATCACCGTGATTGACATCGTTGCCCACACGCGGGCAAAAACTCCGACGGCAGTAGCCGAGTTCCTGATTTCTCACGCCTCCAAAACGGCAGCGGAGTTGATGGATTTGCAGCAGCGCCTGGCGGAAAAGAGCGGCGTTGCCTTGCAAACTTTGCAAGATCAGCTGGGCGAATTATCGCGTCGAATGATCCATTCCTCCCGTTTTTTTGTCCGGGAAGAACTCTCTTCCGTGCAGCAGTTATCGATTATTCTCCATCACCAGGCCGAACGGTTGCTGCAAGCCGAAAATCACTTTGTAGCCGAAAAAAGTCAATACATCCGTATGGCGTCGCCCGAAAATATCCTGAAACGGGGGTATACATTGACATTGAAAAACGGAAAAATCATTAAATCGGCAAAGGAATTATCACACAACGAGATGATTGAAACCGTTTTTGCGGATGGTACAATAGAATCAATCACCAAAAACACCGTTAAATAATGAAAGATATTCAGCATAATCATCTGCTCAACTCTATTGTTCCGCTCATCGATAAAGCCCGGCAGCGAGTAGCAATTGCCGTTAACAGCGAACTGGCTTTATTGTATTGGAACATGGGTAAACAAATAAATCAGGATATTCTGAATAATGCCAGAGCTGACTATGGGAAAACGGTCATTTCCGAACTTAGCAAGCAGTTGACAAATTTGTACGGATCCGGTTTTTCTAAAACGAATCTGCATAATTTTATAAAATTCAATGAATTATATCCTGATGAAGAAATTGTCCACTCACTGTGTGGACAATTGACATGGACTCACATTCGCGAAATTATCTACATTCCCGATAACTTAAAACGCGAATTTTACATCCGGCTTTGTGTGCACGAGGATGGTCGGTTCGTACGCTGCAAAACCGCATCAGCAGTATGCTGTATGAGCGTACTGCCATCAGCCGCAAGCCCGAAAAAACCATCATCAATGATTTGCAAATGCTTAAAAACGAAAGGCAAATGACAGCGGATCTTGCCTTTCGCGACCCATATTTTCTGGATTTTTTAGGCCTGCACGATACTTATTCCGAAAAGGACTTAGAATCTACCATTCTGGCTAATTTACAGAATTTTATTGTGGAGCTGGGTTCCGATTTTGCTTTTTTGGCTCGTCAGAAGCGCATAACCATAGATAATGAAGATTATCGCATTGATTTGCTTTTTTATCATCGAAGTTTACGCAGCCTGATTGCCATCGATCTGAAACTCGGAAAGTTCAAAGCCGCATAC
>JBGZJM010000078.1:0-10590 GCA_041848845.1 Petrimonas sp.
AATGTAGAAATGTTTCTTGATTAATACAAGAGAATCCGCCAAAAATTTCCGGGCACAGGATCAATTTGTAATCACAAAAACCCCTTCGCGCCCGAAATCCCTTCTCACCGTGTAACGTTGCAACGGTTCGGCGGACGGCCCCGACTCAACCGAGCCTAACCCGTACATGGTAACAAAGACACTGCCGCATTTGGGACAGACGGCCTTGCCGTTATCGGCAGGTTGTACCTTGACCTCACGGTTATCTTCATGGGGACAACAAAGATCGTAGGCGCAGACAGAGCCTTCAGCCGTTCTGAAAACCAGCAGCCCCCCATAACCGGTTTGTTCTCCAACGGTTCTTCCCTGAACAAATGTCTTGTGGCTGAAAAACGTCAAATCGGAATCCAACCCGTTGACATCGATCCGGAAAAACACCCGGGAATAAGGAACCGTAAACCGGGACGCTTCATCCACACAGGAAACAACCCAAAGCAGAAGGGTGATAAAAAGAACAGGTACCGATCTTCTCATTTCAATCCAGGAACAACGTTTATGTTATAACGTTGCCCCGCCTAAAATATTGTCGATCGATGCTAATTCTTCCGGCGTAAAAGGAAGGTTGTTCAATGACTCCAGGTTGTCCTGCAACTGTTTTACGTTCCGCGCTCCTACAATCACCGAGGTCACACGCTCATCGCGCAACGTCCAGGCAACAGCCATTTGGGCCATGGTCTGTCCGCGGTCACGGGCGATCTCGTTCAATTCTCTCACTTTGGCCACTAACTCTTCCGTAACCTGCTCCCTTCTCAGGAACCCTGTAGGGTCGGCAGCACGGCTCTGATCGGGAATACCGTTCAGGTATTTGTCGGTAAGAACACCTTGAGCCAAAGGGGAGAAGGCGATAAATCCGGAACCGGACTCGCTGGTAACCGGCAGGATCTCTCCCTCGGGATGCCGGTTGAACATGCTGTATTTCCCCTGGTAAATCAGGCTCGGGACATGCTGGGCGTTCAAATAGGCCATGGCTTCCCGGGCCTTGTCGGCCGGATAGTTCGACAAGCCCACGTATAAGGCCTTCCCCTGTTTCACGATGTCAATCAGCGCCTGCATGGTCTCCTCGATGGGAGTAGCTGAATCGTACCGGTGGGAATAGAAGATATCGAAATATTCCAATCCCGTACGTTTTAAACTCTGGTTCAGGCTCGCCATCAGGTATTTTCTCGAGGATCCGTTACCGTAGGGGCCGTCCCACATCAGGTATCCGGCTTTGGACGAGATGA
The DNA here is from genome assembly GCA_041848845.1 of Petrimonas sp. Taxonomy (GTDB): domain Bacteria; phylum Bacteroidota; class Bacteroidia; order Bacteroidales; family Dysgonomonadaceae; genus Petrimonas. The sequence goes on from JBGZJM010000078.1 coordinate 1,263, forward strand.
TCATTTCGTCGCGGTGCGAAGCCAGGGTTTCTTTCAGTATCTTTCCGAAATTGGACTCGGCCGAACCCGGGGGCGGGCCGTAATTGTTGGCAATATCGAAATGGGTCACTCCTTGATCAAAGGCGTGGACAATCATGTTTCGCGCTTCTTCAAAATCGTCGGTATAACCGAAGTTGTGCCACAATCCGAGCGAAATCCGGGGCAACTGCAAGCCGCTCCTTCCACAAAATGCGTATTCCATCAGTCAAAAAATTTAAATTATTTCAATTTATTCTCCATCTCGTCATCCGAAATGACGGTTATTATTGATTTTCCGTCGGGTGTGTGGTTGGGCGACTGACAAGCGAACAGCTGATCGACCATCCGCAGCATTTCTTCTTCCGTCAGTGATTTTCCAGCGGGAATCGCCGTGAAGTTTGCCATCGACAACGCCAGCTTTTCGTGAACCTGTTCCTGAATGTTGCCGCCGGTCTCCATGTTTTTGTCGATCATGGAACGCACCAACGCCACAGCATCGACGTTTTGTAATTCCGACGGAATACCCTGAATGGCAAAAGAATTATTGCCCAGGTCACTCATCTCGAAGCCCAGCGCCTCCATATCTTCCAGAATTTCGGACAGGGACGAAGCTTCGGAGGAAGTCAGTTCGATTCTCTCGGGAAACAGCACCCGTTGGGAAATACCCTTTCTGCCGGTTATCCGGGAAAGGTACTTTTCAAAAAGGATACGGACATGCGAGCGATGCTGGTCGATAATCATCAACCCCGATTTAACCGACGTAAGGATATATTTCTCCTTGTACTGGTAATGTTTGGGGGAAACTAACGATTCATCGGACTGAAAAAGGGTCGTGTCCGCATCGGGTGAACCGGATATTGCCTTTCCTTCATTTTCAAATCCCCTGTACATTTGTTCCCAGTCGAGTTTGGGCTTTGAAATCCGGATACCCTCCCCGTATGCAGGTTGGAAAGGGTTGTAGTGGGGATTGATGTTCACTTTCGGCATTGAAGTTGACTTCGAGGGGTCGAAAATCGGAATGTCGGGGGCATCTGCCGTATCAAAATCGATACTGGGGATCGCATTGAATTTCCCGAGCGATTCTTTCACCGTTACCATCAGGATTTGCCATAAGGCACGCTCGTTCTCGAATTTCACTTCGGTTTTCGTGGGGTGGATATTCACATCTATCGTATCCGGCTCCACTTCGAAATAAATGAAATAATTGGGATTTTCGGTGGCCGGAATCAACGGCTCGTAAGCGGTCATGACGGCCTTGTGAAAAAAAGGATGACGGATGTAGCGGTTATTGACGAAGAAAAACTGACTGGCTCTCCCCTTTTTGGCAAACTGCGGTGTTGAAATATATCCGTGAATTTTAGCCAGGGAGGTTTCTTCATTCATTTCGATAAGTTGCTGATTGATGCCTTTCCCCTGCATCTGCACGATACGTTGGCGCAGGTTTGCCGGAGGGAGGTGCATCGTCTGCACGTCGTTCTCGATAACCGTAAACTCAATGTCCGGATTCACAAGGGCAATACGCTCTATTTCCGTGAAGATGTTCCGCCGTTCGGTCTCGTTCGATTTCAGAAACTTGCGGCGGGCCGGCACGTTAAAGAAAATGTTTCTCACGGAGATCGTGGTCCCCACGGCGCAAAAGGCGGCCTCCTGGCTTTCCACCTTCGATCCGGCAATCTTCAACACCGTCCCCATTTCGTCCTCCGCACGCCGGGTTTTAAGCTCCACGTGCGCGACAGCCGCAACGGAAGCGAGCGCTTCGCCGCGGAATCCCCGGGTGTGCAGGCCAAAGAGGTCATCCGTGGTTTTAATCTTTGATGTGGCGTGACGTTCAAATGCCATCCGGGCATCGGTCATGCTCATCCCTTTGCCGTCATCAACGACCTGAACGAGTGTTCTCCCGGCATCTTTTATAATGATGTGGATCTGTCTGGCATTGGCATCGAGCGAGTTTTCCACCAGCTCTTTCACCACCGACGCAGGCCGTTGAATAACCTCACCGGCCGCGATCTGATTGGCTATGGAGTCCGGTAACAGGTGAATTATATCCGTCATGTCTTTGTTGTTGCGTTTAGCGCAGGAATACAAAATAGAAAATGAAAAGCAATGCAATGATCAACAACACGACAGTAACGTTGTTGGTAAAAAACGGTTTGTTTCCCTCCTTCTCTTTTTCTTTTCTGCGTTTCAAATATTTGGTCTGGGAAAGGAACGCTTCGCCAAAGTCGGTATTGACAGCTTCCAGCGGCGTTTCAACTGTTCTGCCCTCTTCCCGGGCGACCTCTTCCCGGATCCTCCGGATCCTTTTCTCCATCTGTTCTTTTCGCTCCTCCTTGTCCGGATCGTAAAGTATGGGTGTATAATTAAATTTTCGAGGTTTTCTATTGTTGTAAAAAAAGAACATTCCCATAGCTGCAAGTTTTATCGTTACACAAAATTAAAAAAAGAATAGCAAAAAACAAAAGCCGTTTATTGAGCAACATCGTCCCGAGAGAATCTTCTCGGAGCCTGCACTTCGCTATCGGGGCCCTGCCGTTCGTTGCGCCGGAAGATATCCATTTTGTGCATCGGCCTCAGGTAATCGAGCCACATAAATCCTTTTAATTTCGACTCTTCCCGTTTCAACTGGCTCAACGGGGTGGTCACAGCCTGGGTGGATGACCATAGCTTCAGTTTCTGCAACTCATCGTCCCGAAAGTCCATGGACAGGTAGGCGCTTTCGGTTTTGTTCAACCCGATAACGGTGTGCGCGCTATCTTCTTCCACCAGATAATAAAGCGATTCGGCATTCCCCTCCACCACAACGTGCCTGAGTTCTCCTTCCGCAAAAAAGGCTTTCAAATCCCTTCCGCTTATCTGGTTATATTGTCCCACAATCTGCCTGTCCTGGATGGCGAGGGCATAATCCCTCACGTGTGCTTTATCAATGGTGCTGTCATTCAGATAAATGTCGATGCGGTTACCGAGAATCTGATTGCTTTTGTTCCAGATTACCGGATTGCCCAGGAGGTACAACACGGAATCTTTCTGGACGTAGTTCATGGAATCGCAAACCCCTTGAATATCTTCCCGGTAAAATCGTACGTTGTAATACGCCTTGATATCCTTGTAAATGGAATCGGTAAACATTTTCAGCGTGTCGCCGTGGAGGAAAAGACTGTCGCTCTGTGAATAATCAACAGCGTAAGCCGAATCGGTTGCCATTCCGTACTCGGTTTTCTCGTTATACGTTCCGTAGTTCCCCCGTAAAATGGCTTTCTGCTTAAAATCCTCGAGGTGCATGTTGCCGAAAACCTCTCCCAGTCCGGTTGCCCGGTTGTAAAAAACGGTATCTCCCACGAGCATTCTTGTGCTGTCGCTGCTGTAAATTTCCGATCGGTCAAACAGGCGCGCGTCATCAGTCCCGGTGTCGTACCACCCGTGTGAAGTTTTGATAAATCCGCTGTCCGAGACAATGGTCGACGGGCCCAGGATATCGGCGACTTTGCTTTCGGTATTGTATTTCAGCGTGTCGGCGAAGATGGTATACTCCTCGTTGATCAGTTTTACACTGTCGCTGAACAGGGCGTCTTTGCTCACCGGGTCGTATTGTCCCCAAAAGGAGGTAAGCTCATTTCTTTCGTCCACCAGCATCCCTCCGTCAAAGTAATATCCCAAGTTTGCCGCACGGTCGTAGTTCAAGCTGTCGGTAAAGAGCGTTACCTGGCGGTCTTCCATGCGGATATTGTCCCGGAGGCGTGCCAGGCGGGTATTGCCGTCGTAATGCAGGTAATCGCCATACACGAAGATGGTATCGCCCTGTTCCATCCGCACATTGCTGAAGGCTTCAAACGTGTTGGTTTTTTCGAACAGGTAGGCGCTGTCGCAATACATAAAAGCGCCTTCGTGATACAAGACCACGTTGTCCTTCAAGATTTGAGCCTCGGAGCTTTCCCGTTTATACAGCGCATCGGCTTGCTTCAGTTCGACAATCTTCACGCTGGGGCCGGTGAGGGGCGGTTGCTGCGGACGAGCCGGAAACATAAGCACCAAAAGCACACCCGCGAAGAGCATGCTTTTGGTGGTAATACCGGGGCAAGGTTGCTTTTTCATCCTACTTCACCCAGCCTTTGTACTTAAAATCGCACCCTTTCCAGTTGGGATCGATTCGAACATAGATGGTTTCTATCTTCTTCCGCAGCCAGTCGTCCTGCAGTTCCTGGCGACGGGCGTTTTCAGCCATTTGCTTAATGATTTGGTAGTCGTTGTTGATGTTGGCCTTGTGCCCGTCGTTCCGGCTGGTGACTTTCACCACGGCCGCGACCTGCTTGCCCTTGTCGGTAACCATGACAAAGGGTTGGGACATTTCCCCTACCTTCATCTCCCCCACCACTTTGGCGATGTCCTGATTAAGCTCGTTCAACAGAAACCGGGGAGTTCCCGTGTTTTGCGAATTGGGCCGGTTGTTGACCATAATTCCCTTGTTGTTCCGGGTATCTTTGTCGGCCGACAGGAAAGTGGCCGCCTCGTCGAACGTGAGTTTTTTACCGACAATCCCGTTCCGGATGGAATCGAGCCGGACCAGGGCCGTATCCAGTTGTTCCTGTGGAATTTTCGGTTTCAGCAAAATGTGACGGAATTTACCCATATCCCCTCTTCGTTCGACAAGTTGTATGATGTGGTATCCGTATTCCGTTTCAACAATATTGGACACTTTTGTCGGGTCGTTGAGAGCAAAAGCCACGTTCGAGAACTCGGGAACAAGCTGCGCCCTTGTCTGGAAATCCATTTCCCCTCCCTTGAGCGCCGACCCCGGGTCTTCGGAGTGTAACAAGGCCAGCGTGGAAAAAGAACTTTTTCCCGAGTTGATCTGCTCGGTATATTCGCGCAACCTGTTCTTCACCGCGTCTATCTCTTTCAAAGGCACTTCGGGCTCAACGGTGATTATCTGCACCTCCAGGGTGGTAGGGATAAACGGCAAGCTGTCCTGCGGAATAGCGTTGTAAAATTTCCGGATTTCGGAAGGGGTAAGAGATATTGTACCGAAATGCTTCTGTTGTACACCTTGTATCAACTGCTGCTCGCGCAACTGTGAGCGAAGGTCTTCGCGGATTCTCCTCAGGCTTTTCCCGAAATACTCTTCGAGTTTTTCCGCCGAACCCGTAGAGGAAATGTACTCGTTCATGTAAAACTCCAGCATCCGGTTCACGTTGGCCTCATTCACCTCGATACTGTCGAGCTTTGCCTGGTCGAGAAACAGCTTGTTTATCGCCATCTGTTCAGGGATAAAGCAATACGGGTCTCCCTCTATACGCTGGTTCTGCATCTGGATGTCCTTGCGGTATTCCTCCACCTCGGATTTAAGGATGGCTTCATCGCCCACCACCCAAACGATCTCATCGATAATGTTGTTTTGGGAAAGGGCACTGTTCACCGTCAGCGTAAAAACGACAAGCGACAGCAGTATTTTTGTAGAAAATTTCATTTTCAATTTGTTTAAAATTGACTGTAAAAGTAGTTATAATAGCGTTATCCGGCAACAAATCAATTATTAAAAGATATAAAAAATGAGAGAAAGCGGATGCCGGATCAACAGGAGCTCATAATTATTCGAAAAGAATTGGCAGTTAGGAAAAAAGTGATATTGAGATATTTTTCAAACTGATGAAACAAAATTTGCAGATAAAAACACCTTTTGGGGTACCAATGAGAATGCTGTAAAATCTCAGATTCATGTGCCCATGATTGTCTTTCTGATTATAGAGCTAATCCGCCGTGTATTTTGCAAAGGAAAGACGGCTTTCTGTAATTTTTGTGAAAAAATCAGGATATGTCTGCTGCATTATCTCTCGTTTGAGTATCTATGCAATATTTGTTACGTATCAGTATTTCGTTGACATATTGTTTACTTTGGAAGATTCATGGGAAAGGGGAAATAATGAAATATTTGATGGTTTCTCGAAACAGCCAGTACAAATTTTTCCAGGATGATTTCAGCCAGAACATATGAATATTTCAATTCTTCGTTTACGATGAAAACGGTATCGAGGATACGTAACTTTAAATCGCTTCGTATAAAGCGGATAAAAATCAGGGAACCCTCCTCGACAGAAATTTTAGCATTCAAGTCAATTTTCCTCGACAGTTTCCATCGTTTTTCTGGCGGTTTAATCATCTGATTTGGAGTCCGGTTCCGGATACACCCAAGCGGTGGTTGGCGTTGTGATTAAACTTCTCGATTACACCATTGCGCCAGGGCTCCGCGGCAGGGATGAAAACGGGCGTGACTCCGCACGAAAGTGCCACTTTGAGCAGCAGTCCCAAACTTCCGGGATATTTGTTGCTTCCCCTGAATGAAAGCTCGTTGTCCATTTGCAGAAAATCGGGTAACTGGAAATTCTTAGGGAACAATGCTTTTCGCCGATTTGTTTTTGAACGGATAAATTCCCGCATAGTGGGTGTCCACATCCATTATCGAGAAAAAGTAAAATCTAAATCCGCATTTCAGGCAGCAGGGGGCGATTAAATCCATTTGCTGTACGTTGATGAAACTTGAAGGGTATTTCACGTTTTTTCACATCTTGCCGCATGATTTGTTTTGCAGGCCGTTGCGTTTGATGACCCGGTTGATGGTGCCCATTGAGGGAAGAAGACGAAGTGTCCGTTTTGGAAGCGGTGAAACACAACCGCCAGCGCCTGCAAACAGCCAAGACGGAATGGGAGGCATCTAGCGGCAGGCGTATAAGCGGATAAGGCTCCGCCTCAAAGGAAATGCACAACCACAGGCTTATGAGTATAAGTTGGAGCAGATTAAAAGCTTGGAGCAGCTTAGCGAACAAGGGCTGATAGACTTGTTTTATGGCGATGAATCTCATGTATGCACACAAGGATACATACCTTACGGCTGGCAGTTTCCCGATGAAGAGGTTTTCATTGCTTCACAGAAAGCCAGACGTTTGAACTGTCTGGGATTTATCAACCGCCGTAGCAAATGTTTCTCGATTACTACCGAGGCCAATATCGGAGCGCAATTTGTGTTGGAGTATCTGGAAGAGTTTTCTTTTAAAATTCATCGCGAAACAGTAATAATATTAGACAATACCAGCGTACATAAATCGCGAATCATCAAAGAGCGGATTCTCTACTGGCAGCAAAGAGGATTCTTTATTGCATATCTGCCGCCTTATTCTCCGCATTCGAATATTGCCGAAACGCTTTGGAGAAAGTTCAAAAAAGAATGACTTAATCCGGTAGATTACCTCGATAGTGAAACATTGTTTTATGCCGTCAACAGATGCCTTGCCAATGTGGGCGGAGAACTCGGCATAAAATTCAAAAAATATAGTATAAATTAATTTTGAAAACATACTTGAACAGATATAAGTAAACAATAAGTCAAAGAGCTTTTTTGCGATTATGTAAACGAACTTGTGATATTTATCAGGTATTAATGGCAAAGTAAAGGCGATGATGAAAACGCCTGACAAAGCATTATTTGAGCAAGACAAATTCTTCATTCAAACACAAATAATCTTTTAATATGCTAAACATCTGTATATCAATCTAATTCAATACGGTTATATTATCGGGAACGTTCCCGATAATTTTTCCCGATAATTTAGAAGCTGTATGAAAATTTAAATATTTTTGAAAATATTTTACCCAACGGAGTATCTATCAGACACAGGCCAAAAATATAACTTTTTAAAAACAAGCAAAATAGCCCTATAAACATGGAGAAAGGAGGTGATTCCACGGAAAAGACACTTTTGAATCTTTAATATCAACGTAAATTTATCATGCAAAATTGAGTGATTTATTCCTCAGGAAATTTAAGTGTGGCTTAATTCAATATCGTGGCTTTTATCAATAACCGGACAAAAGTGATTTTCACATCCGGCAAGAGCATCAAGGACACGCTGGCCACCCTCAAGTATGAAAAGGCGTAGTCGCACGGCGAAAAATCCATAGGTGCGGGAGAATACAAGGCAATGGGCAATGAAGACTTGGCGAGGAGACGGAAGTCCGAAGACGGGGCGGAAATCCCGTACCCCCTCTGTATTCTGTCAGCGAAGCGGCCTGACATCTACAATTATCAGACATCATCCAACTTTAAACTTTTTTAAAAATGAAAGAAAAAAATCAAAACAATCTCTTACAGGCGGTGCATACGCCGTCCCTGCAACCGACAGCAGAACGGTATGCCGCACCCGAAATCGAAATCACCGACATCGAAACTTCGCAGGACATCCTGGCCGGAAGCTTGGGCGACATGCCCGGGGAGGGCTGGTGATGGACAATGGAGACCGAAGACGGGGCGGAAATCCCGTACCCCCTCTGTATTCTGTCAGCGAAGCGGCCTGACATCTACAATTATCAGACATCATCAAACTTTAAACTTTAAACGTCAAACTTTTTAAAAATGAAAAAAGTATTATTCTACTCCGCGGCTTTAGCCCTGCTCATCGCGGGCAGCTGCGACAAGAACAGCATGGAGGAGCCGGAGGCCGCCGCTCCGCGCACATTCACCGTCTCGGCAGCATTCCCGGCCGACGGCGGGCAGGAAACCCGCGTATCGCTCACGCCCGACGCGGCAACAACGGTCTCCCACGGCATCAAACTCGCCTGGGAGCCAGGCGACGAGCTACTGCTCTGCTTTCAGTACGGCACGAACTACTACCACACGAAAGCCCCCATCCTGGGCAGCACCATATCGACCGACGGCCATCGGGCCGATTTCACCGTTACCGTTCCCAACGAAATCCCGCCCGGCACCATGTTCAACCTCTACGCCGTCTATCAGAAACCCAATGTGATAAACACCGGATGGAGCGGAAAATTTCAGGACGGAACCGGCGATTACAGGCTCTATATCCGGGAGGAGCGCGGCGTGACGACATATTACTCCAACGGCAACGACGATGGTACTACCCGTCCCCTGCTCTTTTTCAGCCAGGAGAACATCGCCAACACCGCCACGCCCGCCTTTGCCAAGATGGCCTTTCGGCATACCGGCTGGATGCTAGCCATCCACTTCAAAAACAACACCGCCGCCGAAATGTATTTGCCGGCGAGGTTGAGTTTGAACAGTGACGAAGGCTGGACATGGGACAAGGGAAACGATGGCCGTACCTATTTCGATTGCGTCAACGGAAGTTTCAAAAGGGAAAGCGGGAAAGCAACGGAACTCTCTTTGAACGTAAATGGCAACGAAGTAGCACCCCTCCTCAATCAAAAAATGGCTGCCGGCGAAGAGAGGGTCTTCTACCGTTGGGCCGCAAGCGACGCATCCCTGCCCGAGCTTGCGCTCTACGTCAATATTATTGCCAATACC
>JBGZJM010000079.1:0-2816 GCA_041848845.1 Petrimonas sp.
AAACGTGGAAAAAAGAGTTCCCGTTGGCAAGCGATGCCCCGCTGACCATCGAAATCGGGGATAAAGAGCTGGTGTGGCACGAATCACCGGAGCATGAGAACATGAACCGCCCGAACAGATTGCCCGAAGATTTCGATTGGGACGGGACATACGGCCTTTATGTGAAAGGGGAGCAGTGGATGAATCAAAAACATCTCCGCCTGGCGGAGGAGTCGTTCCTCCGGTGCCTGGAGAAAGACGGGTATTATCTGCCCGCATTGAACAAGATGGCTTCCATCTGTTACAGGACCGGCCGTTACGAGAAGGCATCGGAATACGCCAGAACCGCGTTGAGCCTGGATGCTTACAATGGAGAGGCCAATTATATCTACGGGCTGATCAATTATGAATCGCGGATGGCGGACGCAAAAGACGGCTTTTCCGTGGCCTCCTATTCGCCTGCCTATCGCAGCGCGGCTTACGGTATGCTTGCCAAATGCTTCCTGAAGGAAAAAGACTGGAGAAAATCCCTTCATTATGCCTCACTGGCGTTGGAATCAAATCCCCGCAATACCGATGCCCTCCTGGCCCGGCTGATCGGACTCCGTTACCTGGACCTGCCGGCCGAAGCGAAAGGTTTTGGCGAAAAAATACTGGAAGAGATGCCGTTAAATCACTTTGTCCGTTACGAAACGGCGCTGATGTCGGGCGATATGGATGGTTTTCGCGGCCTGGTCCGTAATGAACTTCCCGGGGAAACCTATATCGAAGTAGCGCTGTGGTATTATTCGGCCGGCTTGTGGGAGGAGGCATTGCAGTTATTGTCATTCGCGGGAAACAACCCCATCGCCCTCTACTGGAGTGCCTACATAAACCACCTGGCGGGCAGGAAGGAGGAAGGGGAGAAACGGGTGGATTTAGCTACGGCCGCTTCTCCCGAAGGCGTATTCCCTTTCCGCCCGGAAACACTCAAGGCGCTTCATTACGCGCGATCCGTCTCCAACTCCTGGAAAACGGATTATTACACGGCGATTCTCCGGTGGCATCTCGGCGACAAGGCGGCCGCATCGGCATTGCTGGATAAACATGACGATGTGCCGTTCGCGCCTTACTACCAGTGCCGCGCCTTATTGAAAAAAGGGAAAGACGAACTGTCCGATTTGCTGAAGGCCGAGAAAATCGATCCGGCCTGGCGGACAGGTTTCTCTCTTGTCAACCATTATCTCCGTTCAAACGAAATTGTTCCGGCGATGCGAACCGCAAAACGCTATGCCGACCGGTTCCCGGACAATTACATGATCGCCTTGAAATATGCCAAGGCGTTGCAACTGAACGGCAAATACAAGGAAAGCATCGCACTGCTGAAGCGCACGAATGTGCTGCCGAACGAAGGGGCCTATGAAGGACGGGCTATCTACCGGGAATCCCATCTTTACCTGGCGGCCGATCAGCTAAAACGGAAAAGATACGCACAGGCCGTTCGCTCCGTGGAAGACGCCAAGGAATGGATTGAAAATCTGGGGGTAGGCAGGCCGTATGACGCGGACGTTGACGAGAGACCCGAAGATTACCTGATGGCCATTATTCTGGAAAAACAGGGAAAAGAGACGGAGGCCGCCTCTTATTACCGGAAAGTAACCGACAGGGGTGTTTCCGGCAGAAAATCCGTCTCGAGTGAACTGTTGGTCGCGATGGCCCTGAAAAAGCTCGGCGATACGCACCAGGCGGATTCAATAGCGAACAAGTGGCTAGCCGACCAGCCCGATTCAAAAACAGCCCGGTGGGCCACGGCAATTTATAAAGGAGACACTCAACAGGAAACACGTCTTTGGACGGAACGATATACGATTGAAAACGCCTCTCCCTGGGAACAAGCCACAGGAGACGCCAACTTTAATCTGATATCGGGCATATTGCATGCCATCATGTGATTAATTTTATCGGATTTTAAATTGAAAAAAATTATGAAAACAACAAAGAACTTCATTAACCCTTTACTGTTTTTTCTTATCTTGAACGGCGTTATAATATCGTGTAACGCCCAGAATAAAAGCGAGAAAATATGCAACGTATATTCGGTCTCCATGAACAAAATTTGCAAGGAGTGGGATGGACAATGGCAAGGTATCACGGTTGCTTCCGACGGGAACTGCTACTTCGGCACATCCACACACTCCTCTTCGCATGGTGCCGGATTCCATAAGTTTAATCCCGAAACGAAAACTCACTCTCTTTTGGCTGAAGATTTGACCATAATTCTTGGAGAAGGCAATACCCCTTCACAACAAGGCAAGATCCATAGTCCGATCGTTGAACATGACGGATGGCTCTATTTCACGACCCATCTCTCCAATTATTGGCCCAAAGGTATTGAAGACTACACGGGAGCTCATGCCGTTGGTTATGAAATGAAAACAGGGAAGTTTAGAGATTTCGGAATCATTCGTCCCCGGTATTCCACTTATTCCGCAATCAATATCGATCCGGTGAGAAAGAAATTGTATGTTTTTGTGGTGCCATTCCTGGATAAACTCGTGGAAGCTGATGGAAGCCATCTTTATAGTGTCGATATCGAAACGGGGGAAATGAAGGATCTGGGATTGGTCGCCCCAAAGCGAAGCGCCGCATCAAAGACTTTCTTCATCGATCACGAAGGGAACTGTTGGTTTACATTATGGAAAAGGAATCAACATTTGGATGACAATGCCGGATCAGGCCCTTATCAACCTTTTTACGAAAATGACAATGGCAACTTATATTGTTACCGGCCTTCTCTCGATAAGATTGAAACCTATTACGATGTGTTGCCCTATGGTAAACTAATCGACGGAACACCG
>JBGZJM010000080.1:0-4479 GCA_041848845.1 Petrimonas sp.
CTCGTCGAGCGTGGTTTTTTCCAGGTCCGGATCTTTGGAATAGAGCCAGGAATGGATATAGGCGTGCAGGGTTTCGTGCAGCAGGGTAGATATCAGTTCTAGCGAAGAGGCGTTCAATTTGTTTTTATTGAACGTAATGACTCCGTCTTTATATCCGGAGGCGGAAAAATCGCATAAGCCCGTTGCGTTTTCAAATCCGGCAGGCATTTCACCCACCTTATAGGTAATGTCAAACTCGGCATTTTTCCCGTAAAAACGGTTGAGCATGTCTTTCACAAAGTCGGAAGGAGCATTCATTACAATGCAGTCGAAAACATCCTTTACGTTTTTGTATTGCGGATCGTCGAGCGATTTGTCGGCGATCACTTCTTCCGGTGTCGGGCTATATCCTCCTCCACCGCCTCCATTTCCGTCATAAGGCATCATATACATATAGGAATCTATATCCCCATCGCCATTTCCAATGGGACCTCCCCCTCCAAATGAGGGAATGTTCAATATTTCAGTCCAGCAATGTGTATATTTATATGTAAGTCCTCCGGAAGCAGTACCTGTGTATATATCGTTACAGTGAGTGATGAACAGGGTTGATCGGGTAACAAGTTCTTGGTCAACAGGCTTGAAAATATTGCCACTTTCAGGCTGAACACCTAAAACTTCCTGCGTGAAAAGGTCAAATGTCCATTTAGCTTCCTCCTCGTTCACATTTTTCCGTTCCACCACGTAATACCTTATTTTACCGGGTGTTAAGCGGAAAGTCCAAATCGATTCTATCTCTCTAAACTGTCTGTTATGCACAGGTACAAAAATACCCAAAACCGAATCTGTTTCGTGGTGTACATATACGGCATCGTGCCAAACCGGATAACCGTAGGTATCCATAAATCCGGAAATGAACTCGGTGGAATCGTTCTTTTCTTTCAAAAATCCAATTACTTCTTCCAGAAGCCGGACTCCTCCGTCGTAAGCAAAAAATTGTTCGCTCACAGAGGATTGCGGGAATTCCATAGTGTGGCCTATTTCCTTTTTCTCACATGCCGTAAACACCGTCACAGCCGCCAATGTCACTAAGGCTACCCAATGATTTAATTTTTTCATTGTTCCAAAAATTTCAAGTGAGTTATATCTACTCCGAGTGAGTGGATTTTTTATGTAATAACTATTTTAACGTGTTTTAATTACTCGCTGCAAAGATATAGGTTAGGGTGCAAAAAGTGCGTTAACAGAACGTTATTTAACGTAGTCAATCACGTTATATAACATTCCGGCTCTTTATTCATTTGATTATCAGCGATCGTTTTTCCAGTCTCCCGTTTTTGTTAACATTGCTTTTGGGCGAGGCGTTAATAAAAAGGTTATCTCTTCGCGTCACTCCATCACGAGTACAGGAGAATATAGAAATTTTAACAGGACTCTGGTGACTTTTACCTCAACAAATCGGGGCGCAGGCGTTTTGTGCGCTCGTGCGCCTGCTCCAGCCGCCACTCGGCGATTTTGCGTTCGTGTCCCGAAAGAAGCACGTCGGGCACACGCCACCCTTTGTATTCCGCGGGACGGGTATAAACGGGCGGCGCCAGCAAATTGTCCTGAAACGAATCGGAGAGCGCCGACTGCTCATCACCGATGGCCCCGGGGATTAGCCGGACAACGGCATCGGCAATCATGGCCGCGGCAAGTTCCCCTCCGGTAAGCACAAAATCGCCGATGGATATCTCACGGGTGACCAGGTGCTCCCGTACCCGGTAATCCACGCCCTTGTAATGCCCGCAAAGAATGATGATATTCCGTTTCAGCGACAGTTCGTTGGCGGTTTTTTGCGTGAACGGTTCACCGTCGGGTGTGGTGAAAATCACCTCATCGTAATCGCGCTGCGATTTCAGGTGTGCGATGCAGCGGTCGATGGGCTCTATCTGCAGCACCATCCCCGCTTCGCCGCCGAACGGATAATCGTCCACACGGCGGTGCTTGTCGAGCGTGTAATCGCGCAGGTTGTGCAGCCCGAACCGCACCAGGCTCTTATCCCGCGCCCGCTTTAGAATGGAGCAATTCAGCGCTCCTTCTATCATTTCCGGCAAAACGGTAATTATATCTATCCGCATTTGGTAATTAGTAATTAGTAATTAACCATCAGTTTCCGCTACCCGTGCCTCCGCCTTGCTGGCTACCGCTTTCGCCCTGCAAAACGTCCTCGTTGGTAATGGTGCGCTGAACTCTCCTGACCGAAGATTTCAAGTCTCCGAAACGGTACGTCAGGCTCAGGCGGAAAGTACGCATCGGGTTTTGAAAATTCATTTTCTGGACGAATCCTTCTCCCCTGGTTGTCAGCTTGAAATCGCGGTACTTGTGAAAGGGAGTGGTTGTATTCAGGGAAACATCGAGCTTCTTGTTAAAGAAACTTTTCATCGCGCTGAACGAATAGAAGTAGAAGGCCGACTGGGTGGTCTGCAGTTGTATGCTGCTCGTAAAGATTCCTCCGTTGGCACTCAGCCGGACGTCTTGGGGCAATGTGAATGTTATCCCTCCGAAACCGCGCCCCGAAAACCCGCTGTTCCTCACCCCGGCATTCGCCGTGCTTTGAATGTCGGTATAACTGAGGGAGCCGTTCAGGTTCATCCGGACCACCGGTGTGGGTGTCCAGCTGGCATATCCATCCAGGCTTATCGATTGATTTCGACCGATATTATCGTACGTATTATGAGTCACCCCTTCCCTGTCACGATATTTATCAATAAAAATCTTTGAGGTGATGGCGTTTCGGGCAAACGAATAGCTGAGCGTGGCGTTGAAGTTGACTTTTTGCGAGAAGGAACCGAAATTGATGTTGAAGTTATGGGTCTGTTCCGCGTCCAGGTTGGGATTTCCATAGCGGATGTTGCTGGGATCGGAATCGTTTATATAGGGATTCAGGTACCAGATGCCCGGGCGCGATATCCGCATGTTGTATCCCCAGCGCAGGGTTTTCGTCATTCCCAGTTGATAGGAGAAGGCAGCCGAAGGAACCATGTCGAAGAAATCGGAATGTATAACCGTATCGGCTCGTGCGCTCATAAAATGTATCTTCTGGGCGGTGTTTTCTCCCCGAAGCCCCAGTTTCAAACCGAATTTCCCGGCTTTCAGCCCGTACCCGGCATATCCCGATGCGATCCGTTGTTCGTGGTCGAGGTCGTTCTTACGGCTCGGATCCTCTTCCCATTGCCCTCCGCCGGCCGGATTCCGGAAAGTATGGTCGCCCCGGCTGGAGTTGTCGCGGAATATGTATTTCAATCCTACTTCCAGGCTGTGTTTACCGGTCAGCGGATTCACGTAATCGACTTGTCCGGTGTGCTCTTTTCCCCCGGCGTTGTTTATGCTCTTCATGCGATAGCCGTCGGGGTAAAAATAATTGACCACCTGGCTGTATTCACTTTCGTACTCGCTGTCGTTGGGATTCCTCTCAAAACGGTAGGAAACGGTGAGTAACTCGCCTTTCTTTTTAAAAGCCCGCTGATAATCGGTTGTCAGCGTAAACGATCCGAAACGGTTCATCGAATTGTTATTCAACAGGTACGAATAATCCCTTGCGCCCTGGGAAAGGGATTCCTGTTTCGATTCGGAATGAAATTTCCCTCCGAATTGTCCGACGGAAACATTGAACAGATTCAGCGTATCCGGCTCGTAGCTGAGCTGCGTGTTGTAAAACAGTCCGCCTCCGTAGTTTTTGGAAGTCCCGTCCTGTGTCAGCTTGTTCGCCGGGTTTGGAGCCGTCTCGTCGCGGGTGAACGATGTTTTCCCCTCCGGCCTGTTGTGGTAAAAATAACTCCCGTTTCCGGTAAATCCGAACTTGCCGTATTTTAACGACAGGTAGGCGTTGCCGCCGTACCCCCCGAATGTGTCGCCGTTGGCCCCGACGGAACCCGAATAACCTTCGTCCACCCGTTTATCGGTAATGATGTTTATGATTCCGCCCACGCCTTCGGCATCGTATCGCGCTCCGGGATCGGTGATCACTTCCACGTCCTTTATGCTGTTTGCCGGCATGCTTTTGAGCACTTGCGACGGGTTGTTCGAAATCATGTTCGAGGGTTTCCCGTTCAGGTATATCTTGAAGCTCGATGAACCTTTCAGCTGGATGTTATCTTCACCGTCGACCGTTACCAGGGGAACCTTGCGAAGCAAATCCAGCACGTTCGAGGTAGAGGATTCCGGATCGTCCTTGGCGCTGTAGGTAAGCTTGTCGATTTCCACCTTTACCAACGGACGCTGCGCGGTCACACTGATTTCGGACAGTTCGGTGGAGCTTTCCGACATTTCAATCTGTCCGAGATTGACCTGTGATTCTCCGCTTTTCACTTCCACGCTGCGGTTGAAGTTATTCATTCCCACAAACTGAAACGTGAATATGTAGTCTCCGGGCTGCAGCGTAGTGGTGAAATTTCCCCTCTCGTCGGTAGCAAACTTTTTGATGGATTTTTGGGGTACCGTTCTGCTGGCAACCGAAAC
>JBGZJM010000081.1:0-3732 GCA_041848845.1 Petrimonas sp.
GTGTTGCAGGACAAAGAGAAAACACTCAATGATAAACAGATTGATGCCGTCATGCAAAAAATCCGGCAGAATCTGGAGAAAGAACTGGGAGCGCAGTTGAGATAGGGAAAATAAGTCGGCTTTGGATTTTGGGGGCAGACTCAATTATGAATTACGAATTAAAATATGGGAAGAGCATTTGAATACAGAAAAGCGACAAAGCTGAAACGGTGGGGCAACATGGCCCGCGTATTTACGAAATTAGGAAAACAGATAACCATCGCCACGCGCGACGGCGGTCCCGATCCGGAAAACAATCCGCGGTTGCGTGTACTGATACAGCAGGCAAAAAAAGAGAATATGCCGAAGGAAAACGTTGAACGCGCCATCAAAAAAGCGACGGACAAGGACGTTTCGGATTACAAGGAAATGGTTTACGAAGGTTACGGCCCGTACGGTGTTGCCATCGTGGTGGAAACCGCAACCGACAATCCTACCCGAACGGTGGCAAACGTCCGGAGTTACTTCAACAAGCACGGCGGGTCGCTGGGGACCTCGGGCAGCCTGGAGTTTCTGTTCGACCACAAATGCGTCTTTAAAATCTCTCCAAAAGAAGGAGTTTCACTGGAAGACTTGGAACTGGAACTTATCGATTACGGCGTTGACGAGGTGGAGGAAGACGAGGGAGACATTATCCTTTACGGTGAATTTAAGTCATATTCCGGTATCCAGTCGTATCTCGAAGAAAACGGTTTCGAAATTCATTCGGCGGAGTTCGAACGTATTCCGCACGACACGAAATCGCTTAGCGACGAACAACGTACGCAGATTGAGAAACTGCTTGAGAAGTTTGAAGAGGACGACGATGTGCAAAACGTTTTTCACAATATGGAGTGTGGATTCAAATAATATCTGTCTAATGCCTCCTTCGCCGCCACGAATGAACTCTTACGCGCCGAAAGGACTTCCGATTCAAGAAGGGGCATCAGTTTCTCTATTTCGGCATTCCGGTAAAAGTTGTTCCGCAAGCGCTCGTTGATGGTCTCGTACATCCAGAATTTCGACTGCTTGTTGCGTCGGACATCGAAATAACCGCTACCCTTCACAAACGCAATATACCGGTGAATCATGTCCCATACTTCTTCAATTCCCAGCGCATAGTACCCCGAGTAGGTCAGCACTTCCGGCGACCATCCCGACTCCGGGAGCGGAAACAGATGCAGGGCATTGCGAAGTTGGGACTGTGCCATTTTAGCCTTCTCCATGTTGTCGCCATCGGCTTTGTTGATCACAATACCGTCGGCCATCTCCATAATCCCCCGTTTTATACCCTGCAACTCATCGCCCGTTCCGGCGAGCTGGATCAACAGGAAAAAATCGACCATCGAGTGGACGGCCGTTTCCGATTGCCCCACCCCGACGGTTTCCACAAAAATATAATCGAACCCCGCCGCTTCACACAAAACAATGGTCTCGCGCGTTTTACGGGCCACACCACCCAACGAGCCGGCCGAAGGCGAAGGCCGGATAAAGGCATTTTCCTGTACCGACAGTCTTTCCATCCGCGTTTTATCGCCGAGAATGCTTCCCTTGGTGCGTTCACTTGACGGGTCTATGGCCAATACGGCCAGCTTATGTCCTTTTTCCACCAGATACATGCCGAACGCGTCTATGGAGGTGCTTTTTCCGGCACCGGGAACTCCCGTAATCCCTACGCGGATAGCGTTTCCGGAATACGGCAGGCATTTTTCGATAATGGCCTGAGCCATCGCCTGATGTTCCGGCTTGGAACTTTCCACCAACGTTACCGCCTGGCTCAACACCGTGATGTTGCCGGCCAAAATGCCTTCGGCAAATTCCTCCACCGAATATTCTTTCCGGTGTTGATTCTTGCGAAGATGCAAATAAGGATTTATGCTCGGTGGCTGAACCACACCCTTGTTGACGTTTAAACCCGCGTATTTAGGGTCATTTTCGGGATGATGCATAACTTAAAATACTCACCTTTCTCTGGGCGTAACATTTCCTTTTATCGACAACACATATACCGTATCGGGGACATTCGTATACACGGTTATGGTTTTGTTAAACGTGCCGGGGCGCGCGGTGGTTGAATACTTGGCATCAATCTTGCCGCTTTTCCCGGGCAATACAGGCTCTTTTGTGTAGCTGGGGGTAGTACACCCACACGATGAAGAAACACGCTGTATGATCAACGGGCTTTTTCCCGTATTGGTAAACTCGAACTGCGTGGAAACGGCCCCTATCTCCTCCTTGATGGTTCCAAAATCGTGAACGTTTTTCTTGAATTGCATTTTCGGGACGGATTGTGAAAAAGCAACTCCGCTCAACACTATACTGAAAAAAAGGATAAAGCTTAATTTTTTCATTTTTATCTTTGTTTAAATTCGATCATCAATTCTTTTCCGACACAAAAATAACCATTTCGTTTAAAAACGCTCCGTGTTTAACGTTATTTATGGCACCTACCGGACATTTACCTTCGTTCCCGCGGTGTGCGAACCGAACTCCGGCGCATACATGCACTCAACGGTGGTAATTCCGTCGGAATAATCACCCGTCCGGGTAACGAAAGCGCCGTATTCCAAAACGTACGTTCCCCGGGGCAGCACATCGAAATAGAGATTGGTGGAGGCATCCTTCGATATTTGATAGTAAACGACACCTCCTTGCCACTTAACGCCCGACAGCTGCTCAACCGGCTCAAAAGCAGCGGCACGCATGTCTTTAAGGTGTACAAATTCCAAATCGCGGTCGGTGCGGACAGTCAGACGAACAACCACCTTGTCGCCCACGCGTAACATCCGGTTCCCGGTAATCGGGACGAGTTTTCTACCCGAAACGCCGGTCTCTTCCACAAACAGCATTTTTTCCACATTGAGCGAACCGCCGGTTTTCGTTATTTTGTCCAGCTCTTCATAGTATTGCCAGTAGAGCGCACCCCAGGCCGGAGCGTTACCCGAATTTTCGATTTTAACTTTTCCCATTTGAGGGGTAATCTCCGGCCCATGCCACGTTTTTTTGAAATATCCCGTTCCCAACTCCTGTTTTTCGGGTTCAATCCGTTTATCGGCAACCGTTACCGTGGTTTTGTTTTCCGATGAAAACCAGTCGTCGCCCGTGCTCAACAGTGCATAAACCGCATCCATGGTGGCATGGGTAGACTCCCACAGTTGCGTTTGCTTCTGTTTCAGCAACCAACGTTTCATGTCGTCCATTTCACCGGCTTTTGCACCGCCAACGCGGAAGGCGTCCATAATGAACGTGTGTACCGACACGGCCAATTGCGACATAAAGACATGCGCGCGGTTATTTGCCCAGAACATGCCCATCTCTTCGGAAACGGTAGCGTGTTCGCGGTACGATTTCAGGATATCCCGCACAACATTTTGTTTTCCGTCTTTCTGCATCAGGACGACAATGAGCGAACGTTCGTACATACCGGACTGCGTCCAGTTTCTTTCGACTACCGACGTATAAAAATCGACCATTTCTTTTGTTTTGGAATCCAACGGATATTGGTTGTATGCGGACCGGACATACAGGTATTCCAAGTCGGAAACGGGAATGGTTTTTAGTTTTTGCCAATCTTTGTTCTGCTTTTTCAGTTGCTCAAAACGGTGAAGCGCGTCTCCATCGATATACGAAACGGCTTTTGCCTGCATGGCCCGGACATCATCGCCAAATTCCACCGCATTCAACGCTTTCACCCGACCGAATCCGTAAAGGATA
>JBGZJM010000082.1:0-18722 GCA_041848845.1 Petrimonas sp.
AGTCTGCCTGAAGAAATGCAAAACGAGTTTTCGGATGACGAAATCAACTACATCGTTGATTTGGTATATGAGTTTTACGAAGAAAAAGGCTTTCTGGATGAAGATGACGACAAGGACATTGAGATTGACGAAGACGAACTCTTGGATTATGTCATAAAAAACGCCCGCAAAGACAAGATCAGGGATTTTACCGATGAACAGATCGAGGCTATCGTTGCCGGTGAATTAGCGTACTGCGACACATTAAATCTTTTCGAATAATTCTTGACAAATCGATTAACTATATTTTTCAAAAAACATTAACTATGAAACAGGTTTTTAAATTTTTTGGCATCATTGTTTTAGGTGGAGCCCTGATATTATCCGGTTGTGGAACGAGCAATACGGTTAAAGGTACAGGTATTGGCGCAGGTGCGGGCGCGGCAGTTGGCGCCGGTGTAGGAGCAATTGCCGGCGGCGGTAAGGGCGCGGCCTGGGGTGCGGGAATCGGTGCCGTTCTCGGTGGGACTGCCGGCGCCATTATCGGAAACAAGATGGACAAGCAGGCTGCCGAACTGGAACAAATTGAAGGAGCACAGGTTGAAAAAATCAACGAAGGCGAGGCCATAAAGGTTACTTTCGAATCGGGTATCCTTTTTGCTACCAACTCAAGCACCTTGAACACCGCATCACGTGCCTCCCTCGATAAATTTGCCACTTCACTGTTGAACAACCCCGACACGGACGTTAAAATCTACGGCCATACCGACAGCACGGGCAGTGACGCCATCAACAACCCACTCTCTCAGCGTCGTGCAGAATCAGTTTACAACTACCTGACATCCAAAGGAGTTTCTGGAACCCGTATGGCTTCTCAAGGTTACGGATCAACCCAACCGGTGGCCGACAACAGTACGGTGGCCGGAAGAGCCCAGAACCGCCGCGTGGAAGTTTTCATCCTTCCTAACGCCAAGATGGTTAAAGAAGCTCAGGAGCAGGCAAAGTAACAAAACAGAAGTTCTATTATAATACAGAATCGCATTATCGGTTACGGTAGTGCGATTTTTAATTGAACAAGGCATGGCTGAGGAGATAATTGTTCCGGAAGGAACTTCAAAAGCAGAAAGATATGAGACTTTAACCCTGCAGTTAAAGCCATTGGTGGAGTCTGAAGCGGATGTGATAGCCAACATGGCAAACATCTCCGCAGCCTTAAAGGAGGTTTTCGGATTCTTTTGGGTGGGTTTTTACATCG
Source organism: Petrimonas sp. (assembly GCA_041848845.1). Lineage (GTDB taxonomy): Bacteria > Bacteroidota > Bacteroidia > Bacteroidales > Dysgonomonadaceae > Petrimonas. Next base: position 1,235 of record JBGZJM010000082.1, read on the forward strand.
TCAGGGAGCAACAGCTGGTGCTAGGCCCTTTTCAGGGTCCGGTGGCGTGTACGCGTATCCGGTACGGAAAGGGTGTGTGTGGCACGGCATGGAAAGAGCAACAGCCGATCCTTGTCCCGGATGTTGATGAGTTTCCCGGGCATATTGCTTGCTGTTCTTTGTCCAAATCTGAAATTGTTGTTCCTGTTTTTCATCACGGAAAAATTGCCGCTGTGCTGGATGTAGACAGTGAATTTCTCAACCATTTTGACGAGACGGACGAAAAATACCTGTCGGAAATAGCGGGATGGCTTAAATTTTGAGCAATAAATTTCTGAAGTTCAAAAAAACAAATTATCTTTGCAGTACAAATTCAGTCGTATCCGCTTGAATACATACAAAACAAAATTAAGGTCCGTTTGCGGAAATAGCTCAGTTGGTAGAGCATAACCTTGCCAAGGTTAGGGTCGCGGGTTCGAGTCCCGTTTTCCGCTCAAGCATTATTATACGCTCCAAAAACCATTGTTTTGGAGCGTATATTGCTTAACGGCCTGACAACCGGCTTAGGTAGGCAAATCAATTAAATTTAAAGCAACATGAAAAAAATCTTTGTTCTTTTAATGTCATGCAGTGTTTTATCACTTCAAGCGCAACTCCGCAACAACGATGTGTACGAGATGACGGAGATGAATCAGTCACACGTGAGAAACGAGATTCAAATCCCCGATGTTGACGGTTATAAAACACTGAAATGCGATTTTCACATCCATACCGTTTTTTCAGATGGAAAGGTCTGGCCCGATATCCGGGTGGCGGAAGCCTGGCAGGAGGGATTGGATGCCATTGCCATAACCGATCACATTGAATACCGGCCCAACAAGGAGATTCTGAAAGGAGACCTGAATGAATCGTATAAAATTGCCAAAAGGGCCGGAGATGCCATCGGTTTCATGGTTATTCACGGAACAGAAATCACCCGCAGCAAACCTTTAGGGCATCTCAACGCCCTTTTTATCAGCGATGCCGTACCCATGGATGTAAAAGAGCCCCTGGAAGCCATCGATGAAGCCATACGGCAAGGTGCGTTCATTATGTGGAATCACCCCGGTTGGCCCGATGATAAATCGACCCTGTATCCCGTTCACGAAGAGTTGATAAAAGCCGGTAAAATTCACGGAGTGGAAGTTTTTAATCATCTGGAATATTATCCGGTATCTCTCGATTGGTGCAAGGACAAGAACCTGGCATTTATGTCCAATACCGATATTCACGGCCTGATCAGCACCACTTACGGAGCGGGCAACAAAATCCGTCCCATGACACTCGTCCTGGCCAAAGAACGAAACCTGGAAAGCATTAAAGAGGCTCTGTTTGCCAAACGAAGCATCGCCTATTATCACGGCGAGTTAGCCGGAAAACCGGAACATCTGAAAGGATTGCTGAAAGCTTCTGTGAAAATACGCATCATCGATGAGAAACAGGCAGAAGTAACCAATATCTCCGACATCACTTACCGCGCAACCGCCGGCAGTAACTTATACATGCTCCCGGCAAATAAGACTGTTTTACTAACCATCCCCGCACCTGAAACCGTTTTTACCGTAGAGAATTGTCATACCGGGAACGGAGAGAGGTTAACCGTTACCGTTTCGGATTTCGATATTCAGTGAATTTTTAACGATGCATGCCAAATGAACAGACGAAATTTTATCAGGAACGTGTCGGCACTTTCCACGCTGACCGTTTTAAAGCCCGAAATTGTTTTTGCGTCCCATGCCAATTCCGCCGTGAGAATCGGGCTGGTTGGATGCGGGTCGCGCGCGACGGGGATACTGGGCAGCATGGCCGACAATGCCAACATCCATATCACCGCCCTTGCCGATATTTTTGAAGATAAGGTCATCAAAGGAATAGAATTTGACAATGGACTGAATAAAAAAAGGAACCATGCGGCAGTGGCCAGGGACAATACGTATGCGGGATCCGACGCTCACCTCAGGTTATTGGATAACAAGGGGGTAGATGCTGTGATTATCGCTTCTCCCGGTTACTCGCATCCTCAAATCCTGGAAGATACCGTAGCCGCGGGAAAGCATGTTTATTGCGAAAAACCGCTGGCGGTTGATGCGGACGGATGCAAGCAGATTATCCGGACAGCCAACAACATCAACGGAAGAATCTCCGCTTTCGACGGTTTTCAGATCCGTTACGCAACGCCTTACGTTGAGATGGCGAAAAGAATAAAAAGAGGCGATATCGGTGAAGTTGTCACCGTACAACTTTACTATTTCTCATCGGGTGCCGCCATAATACCTTACGAAGGAATGTCGTACGACGAGATGCGTATCCGTAACCACTATCATTTCCACGAAATTTCGGGAGGATGTTACCTCGACCAGGCCATCCACATGATCGACGTCTGCAACTGGATTCTCGGCGCGACCCCGCTATACGCGATTGGAGACGGCGGCAAAAAGGGCGCACCCGGTTTCGGGAATGCCTGGACCAACTACCAGGTAATATACAAATATCCCAACGATGTGAACGTGTCTGTCCATTCTTCCAAGTTCGGAAATGTTTTTGGCGATGTCTGCGCCCGGTTCATCGGTACCAAAGGGCTGGCGGAAGCGCATTACAGCGGTGGGGTCTTTATCAACGGCGATAACAAATGGGATTCGGGAATTGTGCGTTCCGCGTCGGAATTGACTCCGGAATCCATAGCAAGGGGTGCCAGCTCGTCTTCCCTGGACGATGCCGATCCCAATAAAGGCAAAGCTTTCATCGAAAGCATTACCGGCGGAAATTATTTGAACCAGCTGGAATCGGGCTGCCACTCAACGCTGAGTGCCATCCTGGGAAGAGAGGCTGCCTCGAGACAGGAAAAGATAACGTGGGACGAATTGATTTACACTCCTCAGAAAATTGACCCTAAATTGGATTTAAAACAGTTTTCGAGAAAATAAAAGCCGAAAAATATTTTGCATGAGTTCAAAAAAGAATTAACTTTGCAGCCACAAAAATAAACGCGGCAGTGGCCGTATATTTCTATAGGTAGTGGAGCTCGCCCGGATGGCGGAATTGGTAGACGCGCTAGTTTCAGGGACTAGTGTTGGAAACGATGTGCAGGTTCGAGTCCTGTTCCGGGCACTTCGCCATAATGTTCGCGCAGGTGGTGAAATTGGTATACACGCTACTTTGAGGGGGTAGTGCCGGTTACGGCGTGTGAGTTCGAGTCTCATCCTGCGCACAAAAGAAACAGGTATTCAAGAAATTGGATGCCTGTTTTTGTTTTTAGGGGAAAAAAATATAACTTAGCGTGTTAAAACCGATGAAAATGAAAATACTTACTGCCGAACAAATCAGGGAGATTGACTTAAAGACAACAGCCCATGAAAACATCTCTTCGCTGGAACTGATGAAGCGAGCTTCAAAGGCTTTTTTTGACTGGTTTACAGCAAGGTTTACCGATAAGAACCTTCCGGTTTCAATATTCTCCGGAACAGGGAATAACGGCGGTGACGGATTGGTTGTCGCGAGAATGCTGCACAAGTCGGGATACAAGGTCAGCGTTTTTATAGTGGAGTACAGCCAGCACTATTCCGAAGATTGCGCTCACAATGTCCGTCGCGCCAAAGTTGAAAATATCTTCATCAGGAAAATTGCTTCAACCGCTGATATTCCCTCCGTATCGGATTGTGAGATAATCGTTGATGCCATTTTCGGAACCGGGCTCAACCGCGAAGCGACCGGCATAGCCCGCGAAGTGATTGAAAGAATCAACGGTAGCGGGAAGAAAATTATCAGCATCGACGTTCCGAGCGGATTGTCAATGGACGGAAAAACTCATTTTGCCGTCCAAGCCACGGAAACGGTAACGATGCAGATACCCAAGCTCGCGCTGTATCTGCCCGATAACAGCAATTATGCCGGAGAGGTACATCTGATAAATATCGGACTGAACGAAAAGGCTATCGATGATGCGAAAACATCTTTTTACTTCCTGACAAAACAAGAAATAAAAAAGTTGTTGAAACCGCTGGGAAGGTTTGCCCATAAAGGCACACAGGGACACGGTTTGCTTATCGGAGGAAGCATCGGGAAGGTGGGCGCGGTCTGCCTGGCATCCCGGGCTGCCTTGAGAACCGGATGCGGGCTGGTCACGGCGTTCGTGCCCAAATGCGGGACGCCGGTACTTCAATCCGCTTTTCCCGAAGCGATGGTGGTTGAAGACCAAAACGACACGCACATCACGGGAATCGACTTCACCATGCGGCCGGATGCCGTCGGGGTGGGTGTGGGCATGGGCGAATTGCCGGAAACACAACACGCCTTTTACCGCTTCTTGCGGCAGAATAAAGCCCCCCTGGTTATCGATGCCGACGGATTGAACATCTTGTCGAAGCATAAAGAATGGTTAGCCCTATTACCCCCAGAAACGATCTTGACTCCTCATCCCAAAGAGCTTTCCCGGCTTATTGGAGCGTGGAGCGAAGACCATGACAAGATATGCAAAACAAGGGAATTCGCAAAAAAACACCGGTTAATTATTGTGCTGAAAGGAGCTTATTCGCTGATCGTAGATCCGGAAAATGTTCATGTCAACAGCACCGGAACCCCGGCATTGGCCACAGCCGGAAGCGGGGATGTGCTGACAGGCATCGTCACAAGCTTGCTCGCGCAAGGTTACGCGCCTTTGGATGCGGCTAAAGCCGGGGTTTTTATTCACGGTTTGACGGCGAACCTGTCGGCAACGAAGATTCACGCCCGGAGCTTTACGGCCTCGGACATTATCGATAACATCGGAAATGCCTATTTTGACATCGAGAAATCGTAAATTTATACTCCACACATTTGGCAATTCCGTAAAAATAACGTACCTTTGCACCTCGATTCGCCAATAGGCCCAATAAGCAGGGGCACAACGCCACTCGCCTCAGGCATGTAACGTATAAGTTATTTCATATGTACGTAATTGTAGATATCCAGGGTCAGCAGTTTAAAGTTCAGCAAGACCAAAAGTTATTTGTCCACAGGATCAATGCCGATCAGGGCAGTGAAGTGGAATTTGAAAAAGTGATGCTCATCGATAACGATGGCGATGTACAAGTGGGTGCTCCCGTTATTGATGGGGCAAAAGTGATCGTAGAGGTTCTTTCGCACGTGAAAGGAGATAAAGTTCTCGTTTTCAAAAAGAAAAGAAGAAAAGGTTACCGGAAACTGAACGGCCACCGTCAACAGTTTTCAGAAGTAAGGGTTAAAGAAATTATTGCTTAATCAGTTAAAATCAGAAGAAAATGGCACATAAGAAAGGTGTAGGAAGTTCAAAGAACGGCCGCGAATCGGAAAGTAAACGATTGGGCGTTAAAATATTTGGTGGAGAAACCACAAAAGCGGGCAACATTCTGGTTCGCCAGCGCGGAACGGTTCATCATCCGGGAGAAAACGTAGGGATAGGTAAAGATCACACGCTTTTTGCGTTGATCGACGGTGTTGTGGTTTTCCGTAAACGTCGCAACAACCGTTCGTTCGTATCGGTTCTTCCGAAAGTGGAAGCGGAAGCTTAAAAATACTTGATCCATAAAATAATAATTTTTTAGTTGATAGGAACAACCTGCTACTTCGATAGTCAGGTTGTTTTTTATTTTCACCAAATGAAACTGACTCGGCAGCAAAAGGATTTTATCCGCCAAAACGAACAGCACGATATCCGGAAACTGGCGTTGAAACTCGATAACGGGAAACAGGAGGAATTGAATGTTGAGTTTGTCTTAAAACAAATCTCGGGACGCCAAACCGCTAAAGAGAAACTTCCCGGCTTTTATGCCAACGATGAAATCATTTACCCGGTTCATTTATCGCTGGAACAGGCATCGTCAGAAATTACCGCCAACTACAAGGTCTCGTTGATTCCTGACGGATGCAAGACTTTTGTGGATTTGACCGGCGGGATGGGGGTGGATTTCGCTATCCTTTCCCGACGGTTTACACGGTCGGTATACGTGGACCGGGATCCGGAACTTTGCCGGTTGGCGAGTCACAATTTCGAAACGCTGGGCTTGCAAGGCTTTGCGATAGAGAACGCGGCAAGTGAAACTTTTGTAGAAAAAATGTCGCCGGCAGACATGATTTTCCTGGATCCGTCTCGCCGGGACAATGCGGGGCGAAAAGTAGTCCGTATAGAAGAGTGTTCGCCGGACGTGTCTGAAATTCAGGATACGTTGCTTGCCAAGGCTAAATGGGTTATGGTTAAATTCTCACCCATGCTCGACATTTCATCGGCGGTAAAAAGTCTGAAGAGGGTGAGCGAGGTTCACGTCGTCTCCGTGGAGAACGAATGCAGGGAGTTGTTGTTTTTACTTTCTTCCCAGGCTGAGGGCACGGTGTATTGTGCTGCTAATCTGAATAAAGGAGGCAACATGGAAACGTTTCGTTTTACTTTGGAAGAAGAACGAAATGCCGAAATTTCTTTTACCAATACCATCGGAAAATACCTGTACGAACCCCATGCTTCCATCCTCAAAGCGGGAGCCTTCAAAAGCGTGGCGCGACGGTTTGTCGTTCAAAAACTGCACGTGAACAGCCACCTGTACACTTCCGACAACCGAATTCCCGCTTTTCCCGGACGCGTGTTTGAAGTGAAGGAATGGTTTGTGCCGAACAAGCAAAACGTGAAATCGTTTCTTTCACTGGCAAAAAAAGCGAACATCGCTGTCCGCAATTTTCCGGCGTCCGTCGCCGAGATCCGGCGAAAAACCGGATTGAAAGAGGGTGGGGAGGTGTATCTTTTTGCCACTACGGTTGCCGACGGCGAAAAAGTCTGGGTGGTGGGAACGAAATTATAAGTACTTCTCCAGCATTTCCGCCATCTCCACCTGCAGTTTCCGGGCTTCCATCCCGGCAGCTTCTGCAAATGTCTCGGTACTGTCGGCATAGATAATGCCGCGCGATGAATTTACCAGCAAACCGCACTCTTTGTTCATTCCGTACCGGCAAACTTCTTCCAGGGAGCCACCTTGGGCTCCTACGCCCGGAACAAGGAGGAAATGATCGGGAGCGATTTTTCTTGCCTCTTCAAACAGTCTTCCCTGAGTGGCGCCTACCACATACATCATTTGGTCTGCCGACGCCCATGCCTGCGACCTGCGAAGTACTTTCTCAAACAAACGCTCACCGTTTTGATCCTGAACAAACTGAAAGTCTTGTGAACCTTTATTGCTTGTCAGCAGGAGCAGAATAACCCATTTCCCGCTGTAATTGAGAAAAGGAGTCACGCTGTCTTCGCCCATGTACGGTGCAACCGTAACGGCATCAACTTTAGCCGTTTCGAAAAACGTGCGGGCATACATTTCACTGGTATTGCCGATATCGCCCCGTTTGGCATCGGCTATCACAAACTGGTCGGGATACCGCTGCCTGATGTAGGCCACTGTTTTTTCGAACGCCAGCCAACCGGTCACGCCCTGGCTTTCGTAAAAAGCCAGGTTGGGCTTGTATGCCACGCAATAAGGCGCCGTTTTATCGATAATTTCCTTGTTAAAGGCATAAATAGGGTCTTCTTTTTCCAGCAGGTGTTCCGGAATTTTCCTGATATCGGTATCCAATCCCACACAAAGGAAAGATTTCTTTTTTTGAATTTGTGCAAAAAGCTGTTGTTTGGTCATATAGGGTTATTTTGTTACATCAATAATTTCGAGGTGCCAGGCGTTGGCTTCGGGCATACCCTCTCTCAAAACATTCTTGATAAGCACAATCAATCTTGTTTCCTGTGCTGTTTGAGAAAATATAATGGGGCAAAGTAGGGTAATCATCAGTTTGGCCATCAATTGTGGTTCTATAGTGTGAATATTCTATATTTCGCTTAATTTGATAATTCTCTTTGTTCCATTCCAATACTTGAGGATAATCATATCCGTAATCTTTTAATGCCCTATGTCCATAATATATCCCCCAAATAGACTGCGTTTGAGAAGATTCATCAAACCATCTGAACGCCTGACTGTCGAAGTTACCCTCTTCACCCCCCCATGGTTTTAAATTTTCTAATATAACCAAGTTATTATCCGGGCTATTATAGGGCGTTTTGAAAATTTTTCCTTCGGAACTTAAAATTAAGCTCCCGTCATTTACTTGCCACAATTTCCGGCCGATATCCTGATGCCAATATTTCAGGGATACAGGTGTTTGCGTTGAAATATCAATCAAAGCTAATCCGGTAGGAGTATAGTCGCTTCTGGTTGCAAGTAAATTGTCTCTATTTTTTAACTTCAATATATATCCTCCGAGCATGTCATTCTCAGGAGTGCTTAGTTTTTTTACTTCACCGGACAACACATTGAATTGATAAAGATTGTTGAATGAATTTCCTACATAATCCTCTTTATTGGAAAAATAATAGAATCCATTCATTGCGTCCACAGCATCGTTGATTGAGAAGGTTGTATTTATTTCGTGTAAAAGCGATAAATCCTCGGAACGATAAACAGATAACAAGCCTTTTTGTCCGGCAAACAGCGTTTGCCCATCTTCGGATAGTGAAACCGAAGTCACATCCTTACTTAATAAAACTTCCTTGCGGATATTATTTTGAATATCATATATTTGTATTTTGTTGGGCTGGTGAGATGCCATGTATAATAAATTTCTTTGTTTATCAAAAGTACTTCCTACCACCTTTCCTTCAATGGGTAAAGTGGAGAGTGAAGTTGTTTTATCCCGAACAAGCATGCTTACTTTCAACGAGTGTTTTTCTTTATGTATATCGTTGCTGATAAATACAATATCTCCTTCGTAATAACCTGGCGCCAATCCATCTCTTTTTACCCGAATATCATAATTCATTGATTGATTGGGTTCCAGCATTACCAATTCATTTACATGAGACTGATTTTCCGGCGAAAAAGTAATCCACGCCGGATAATCTATTATTTGATAGAACAGTAAACCGGAATATCCGGCAATAATCTTGAAAATGCTTTTGTTTGAAGGACCGAAATCAAGATAACTGTAGGATGAACTACTGGTAATATAGCTAGGCTCCATTTGCATTGAAAATTCTTCTACCTTTAGTTTTAACTTCAATAAATCTGCATCATCAACATGTCCATTAAAAGATTCAAAATGAATTATTTGAGGATAGTGGATAACTTTAAAGTCTTTGTTTTTCAAGTCGGGTAGGGTGATGGAAACTTCGGTAAATTCCGAAACCGGTTGAACAAACAGTGGAGAATCGAGGGTATAACCCTCAATTTGTTTTTTATTCTCTTCCAAAAAAGAATCATCGCAGGAGATTGTAAATGCGGCGAATAAGAGAATGAATAGGTAAATTATATGTTTCATGGTCTTACCTGTTTAAATAGTAACGTAATCCGACGGATAAATGAATGTACTTAATAAATATCCTAAATTTGCGCCAAGGCCAAAATTAGGATGAAACAGGTAATCCATTCCGATTTCGGTATTCATGGCAACGTTTCCGTCCGTCACCAACACATTTTGTGCTAATACAGAAGCTTCGCTGTTGTTATTTCCCGATGCCGTCAAATAACCTAATCCTCCCGATAGGGCTACACGAAACCGGGGAATTTTTTGTTCAACAATCTGTGCCGGCAATGATGCCACTATGCACAGCAATAATAGTAAAAGTGGAATGGTTTTTCGTGTCATATTCATTTTGATTTTATATTTCCGCTTCCTTCATCCGTTCGGCGTTTTCGCTTACGATAAGCTGATCGATCACATCCTGGATGTCGCCGTCCATAAATGCGGAAAGGTTATAAACGGTATAATTGATGCGGTGGTCGGTAATGCGTCCCTGCGGATAATTGTACGTGCGGATTTTAGCCGAACGGTCACCGGTGGACACCATGGTTTTTCGCCGCGAGGCTATGTCGCCCTGGCGTTTGGTCAGTTCCATATCGTAAAGCTTGGCACGCAACATCTGCATGGCCAGTTCCCGGTTAGCCAATTGCGAACGGGCCTGCTGGCAAACCACCACGATGCCGGTGGGTTTATGGGTAAGCTGGACCTTGGTTTCCACCTTGTTCACATTCTGCCCTCCGGCACCGCTGGAACGTGCCGTGTGGAAATCTATATCGGCCGGATTGATTTCCACATCGAATTCTTCCGCCTCAGGCAGCACGGCAACGGTGGCGGCCGAAGTGTGCACACGGCCTTGAGTTTCGGTTTGCGGCACCCGTTGCACCCGGTGAACGCCCGACTCGTATTTCAATGTGCCGTAAACATTTTCGCCACTGACCGTAAATATGATCTCCTTGAAACCTCCTGCTGTACCTTCGGTGTAACTGGATGCTTCGGTTTTCCACCCTTTACTTTCGCAATACCGGGTGTACATTTTGTACAAATCCCCTGCAAAAATCGACGCTTCATCGCCCCCCGTACCGCCGCGAATTTCCATGATCACATTTTTTTCGTCTTCGGGATCGGCCGGGATAAGCAAAAGCTTTATTTTCTCTTCCAATCCGGGAAGCCTTTGGGTGTTGGCCGAAAGCTCTTCGTTGGCCAGCGAACGCAAATCACTGTCCGATTCGGTTTCCAGAATTATTTTGGCTTCTTCGATGGAGTCTAGTGCCTGTTTATACTCGTTCCGGGCTTCCACAATTTCTTCCAACTCGCGGTATTCTTTGTTGAGTTTTACAAAACGCTTCATATCGCCTATGATCGTAGGGTCGGTAATCAACGTTCCTATCTCCTCGAAACGAGTGACCAAATGATTGAGTTTATCCAGTAATGAGTTTTCTGACATAGGATTAAGCATAAACAAACCTCCCAAACTCACTCTGAATCACCAATTCCCGGACATTCGACTTCTCCACACGTCCCACCACCCGCGCGTCAACATTAAACGATCTGGAAATCTCAATCACCTTCGATGCATAAACTTCCGGCAGGTAGATCTCCATCCGATGCCCCATATTAAAGACTCTGTACATTTCTTTCCAATCGGTTCCGGACTGTTGGCGGATTAATTCAAAAAGGGGAGGAACGGGAAACAAGTTGTTTTTGACCACTTTCAAGCCATCGCCCAGGAAGTGCATAATTTTGGTTTGCGCGCCGCCGGAACAATGTACCATGCCGTGGACATACCCTTTTAATTCTCTTAAAATCAGAGAGATAATGGGAGCGTAGGTACGGGTGGGGGAGAGCACCAGTTTTCCGGCGTCAATGCCCAGATTTTCAATCTTATCGGTCAGTTTCATTCCACCGGAATAGATCAAATCCGAAGGGATGGAGTTGTCATAACTTTCGGGGTATTTGTGTGCGAGATAACCGGAGAAGACGTCGTGGCGGGCGGAGGTCAATCCGTTGCTGCCCATGCCGCCATTGTATTCCTGTTCGTAAGTGGCTCTTCCCGAAGAAGATAGCCCTACAATTACGTCTCCGGCCCGAATATTGGCGTTGTCGATAACATCGGCGCGTTTCATGCGGCAGGCTACGGTACTGTCCACGATGATGGTGCGTACCAGATCGCCCACGTCGGCGGTTTCTCCGCCCGTAGGATAGACGCGGACACCCAATTCCGACAACTCTTGGCATAACTCGTTTGTACCGTTGATGATGGCCGAAATCACTTCTCCGGGTATCCGGTTTTTATTGCGTCCGATGGTGGAAGACAACAATATGTTATCGGTGGCGCCCACGCACAACAGGTCGTCGATGTTCATGATAAGCGCATCCTGTGCAATTCCTTTCCAGACGGAAATATCGCCGGTTTCCCGCCAGTAAACATACGCCAGTGACGATTTGGTTCCGGCACCGTCGGCGTGCATGATGTTACAAAAATCCGGGTCGCCGCCCAGTATGTCGGGAATTATTTTGCAGAAGGCTTTCGGAAAAATTCCTTTATCCATGTTTTTTATGGCATCGTGCACATCTTCTTTTGAGGCGGAAACTCCGCGGAGGTTGTATCGTTGATCGTTTTTTTTATCCATATCCTGAACCGAAGACAATGTCAAATCATGTCACGGTGCAAAAGTAATAAAAAACTGCGAATTTCGCCCATTAATTTAAACACAGATAATTTTCCTATAATTATCATTATGTTTAATTCTTATTCTTATTCAACCCATCCCCATCCTGCCGGTATAGATAAAAAAAGTGGCATCGTTTTTCCGACACCACTTCTCGTCACGCTATTAAATAATTTCACAATATAATTTACAGTCCCAACTCTGCTTCCACTTGCTTGAGCTCTGCAGATTTGTCAACACCCATCATGCTTAAGTTGTAATATACGTTTCTGAGTTTCATTAAAGCACCGTCAACCTCTGTTTTATCAGCAGTTCTGTCTTTCAATGATTTTGTGAATTTCTCCAGGTACGGCAATGCCTTTTGATAAAAATCGACTGTTTTTTTGTCATTTTCAAGCTGTAATTTACGGTCCGACATCGTCGCTGTCTTTTCTTTTAAATTCTGAGCTTGCAGGATAAAATTCACCGCAAGTGCTTCAAGCGCTCTCTCACAATTGGGATTCTGCGTTAATGCCTTGTTATATTCTTCTTCGGCTGCTGCATAATCCCCTTTTTCTGCCAACAATGCGCCTTTTACACTGTTCAGGTCGCACGCGTTGGAAGGATCATTCTTAATGGCTTCATCCAGGTATTCCATAGCTTTCTGGTTGTCACCCTGACGGATAAAAACGTTTACCAGATTAGGAGTGAAATACTTGCTTTGGGGGAATTTCTCCGCTCCTTCGTAAAGCGTTTCTATATATTTAGCGGTATCTCCCTGTTGAATATATTCGCTGGCAATAAGCTCATAAATATCGCTTTCCTGATACGCACTGTTGGCGATAAAAGGCTCACTGGCCGCTCTTTTCAGCATAGCCAATGCCCTTTTGTGGTCTTGTGCCTGGATGGCCGTGATAATGGCGTAATATTTAATGGTCTGAAAAGTGCTGTCGATCGGAAAGGCGTCTTTCTGTCCAGCATACATCGGCAAGGAAGGGATGTTCCAGTATATCTCGAAGAAATCGGAAGCTTTTGAATATTGTTGCTTCTCGTTAAAGAAAATACCTCCGTTAATATAATGCTGGTGATTGGCTTTCAGAATCCCGGCGATGTCTTTCCTGAATTTGTTTTTCACCTTGCCTTTTGCATCCGGCAACTCACCCAACGAATCGGCTTTCAGGTACGGCGCGTAAGATTCCAGTAATCCGTTGAATTTAGCTTCCTGGTTAGCTTCCTTTCCAAGCATCTCATTGGTTAATTCATTGTTGAACGCCTTGTCTCCAATATCTCCAAAAATTTTCCACGTTTCCGGATCGTTGGCGGTTTCCGCGTTAGTAGTGGCTTGTTTTATCAGGGTACGAGCTTCATTCAGGTCGTTGCTTCCCAAAGATCTCTTGGCGTCTCTCAGAGCCGATTTTTGCGCAAACACGGAACTTGCGGCAAAGACAGCCACCGCAGTAAGGAAAAATAATTTTCTCATTTTATTCATCGTTTTAAGTTAAATATTCGTCTTTTCTTAATTGTTTAAAATTGCTATTGGTTTATTTGACTGTAAAAATACAAAAAAGTTTAAGAAACGGTTTCCGCCTCATCCATTTCTTCTTCGGAATTAACTTTACATACCGAAGCGATTTCATCGTTTCGTTTTTCCAGGTTTATAAGCCGAACTCCCTGAGTAGCGCGTCCCATGGTGCGAATATCGGAAATTTTCACACGTATTGTTATGCCGGATTTGTTAATAATCATTAAATCATTGTCGTCCGTCACACTCTTTATCGCTACAAGTTTTCCGGTCTTTTCTGTAATGTTCAGCGTTTTAACCCCTTTTCCACCCCGGTGGGTAATCCGGTAAACCGGTTCCCCATCCTCGTCGTTAAGCATGGTCCGCTTACCGTATCCTTGTTCGGATACAACAAGGATGGTGTCTTTTGAGTCGGGATCCATGCAAATCATACCGATTACATAATCTTCGCCGTCATCATCCAGCGTCATTCCTTTTACTCCGGTCGCAGTCCGACCCATCGGCCGGACATCCTCTTCGTTGAAACGAATAGCCCGGCCATTCCGGTTAGCCATAATAATGTCCTTTTTACCATCGGTCAACCTTACGGAAATCACTTGGTCGTCATCTTTTAGTCCTATGGCAATCACCCCGTTCTGACGCGGTCGTGAATAAGCCTCCAGCAATGTCTTCTTAACAACCCCCGATTGTGTTCCGAAAACCAGGTAATTGGCGTTGATGTACGCTTCGTCATCCAGGGTAAGCACCCGGACAAAAGCGGTAATGCTGTCATCCGAATCAATGTTCAACAGGTTTTGAATGGCTCTTCCTTTCGAGGTCTTGGTACCTTCCGGGATTTCATAAACCCTCAACCAGTAACATTTGCCTTTTTGAGTAAAGAAAAGCATGTAATTGTGGTTCGTAGCGGGATAAATGTATTCCACAAAATCCTCGTCCCTTGTCTGCGATCCTTTTGCCCCTACTCCACCCCTGTTCTGCGTGCGGAACTCTGTCAGCGGGGTACGTTTGATGTAACCCAAATGAGAAATGGTAATGATCATTTCGTCATCGGAGTAGAAATCTTCGGGATTCATCTCTTCCGAAGCAAAAATAATTTCAGAACGGCGCTTATCGCCGAACTTGTCGCGAACTTCAATCAACTCCTCCTTGATGATCTGCATGCGCAGCTCTTCATTATTCAGAATATCGTTTAAGTGAGCGATCAACCGCTGGATTTCCTCGAATTCGGCATGAAGCTTATCCTGTTCCAACCCGGTAAGTTGCCTTAACCGCATCTCTACGATGGCACGTGCCTGGACATCGGACAACTCAAAGCGTTCGACCAACCGTTGAATGGCCTCTTGCGGTGTGCTTGAAGCGCGGATTATGGCAATTACCTCGTCAATATTATCGGAGGCGATAATCAGACCTTGCAAGATGTGTGCCCTTTCTTCCGCTTTGCGAAGTTCATATTTTGTACGCCGCACAACCACGTCGTGGCGATGTTCGACGAACAGTTCAATCATCCGCTTCAGGCTAAGCATTTCCGGACGGCCATTCACCAACGCAATGTTGTTCACGCTGAAGGAGGACTGCATGGCTGTTAATTTGTACAGCTTGTTAAGAACAACATTGGCATTGGCGTCGCGTTTGACGTCAACAACTATACGCATTCCCTGGCGGTCCGACTCGTCATTCACGTTCGATACCCCCTCAATCTTCTTTTCACCCGCCAAGTCGGCAATGTGCCTGATCAACTCCGCTTTGTTTACCAGATACGGAATCTCTGAAATAATTATTTTATCGTGGTTTTTTCCCGATTCGATTTCGGCTTTTCCACGCATAACGATGCGCCCCCTACCCGTTTCAAAAGCATCAATAACACCTTTATAACCGTATATGTAGCCACCTGTGGGAAAGTCGGGTGCCTTGATGTAATGCATCAGTCCTTCCGTATCTATCTCTTTATCATCGATATATGCTATGATTCCGTTAATCGCTTCCGTCAAATTGTGCGGTGCCATGTTGGTGGCCATCCCCACTGCGATGCCCGACGCACCGTTGACGAGCAGGTTGGGTATCCGTGTCGGCAGAACCGTTGGCTCCTGAAGAGTATCGTCGAAATTGAGTTGAAAATCCACTGTTTCCTTATCGATATCGCGCAACATTTCTTCGCCGAGTTTATTCATCCTGGCTTCGGTGTAACGCATAGCCGCAGGGCTGTCACCGTCAACGCTGCCCATGTTTCCCTGACCGTCAACCAGCGTGTAGCGCATACTCCACTCTTGCGCCAGGCGCACCATGGCATTATAAACCGATGAATCGCCATGCGGATGGTACTTCCCAAGTACTTCCCCCACGATCCTGGCCGATTTCTTGTGCGGCTTATCCGATGTGTTCCCCAATTCGGACATTCCGAAAAGGATACGTCTGTGTACGGGCTTAAATCCGTCACGAACATCAGGTAATGCACGTGAAACGATCACGGACATCGAATAATCGATGTACGCCGACTTCATTTCATCTTCAATGTTGATCTTAATGACTTTGTCTTCTTGGTCAATCATATTAAAATGTAATTTTTTTCTTTAGTCATGCCTTATATTTTGTTGAAAAACAGAATAATAGGCAAACCTTATGCTTTTTTTTTAATAACGTACTAAGGTACGGATTTTCCACGGTTTAACAAAAGAAATCCAATCAAAAATCGTTTGCCGCAGGACGTAATTAATGTTTTTTATTGTTTGTTCCGGAAGGTCTTTTCCAACAAAAAACAACCCGAAGCAAGTTGAATTTACTTCGGGTTTGTTTGTGCTGATTCGGGATGCTTCAGGCACCTTGTCCGTGGCAATTTTTGAATTTTTTTCCGCTTCCGCAAGGGCACGGATCGTTTCGGCCCACTTTCTTTTCCACACGGACAGGCTCTAATTTTCTTGGTTCGGGCTGTCTGGGCGCACCATTGGATGAGGCTCCTCTTTCAATGTCATCCTTTTGGGTGCGGTATTTGCTGTAATCGGTCTTCTGTTCAGGGGCAGCCTGGCGGACGTTTTTCGGATCCTGGACCGGAATTTGGCCGCGCATCAAGATGGAAACAGCCTTCGAGTTGATGTCGTCGACCATTATCTTAAACAGGTTAAACGATTCAAGCTTGTAAATCAGTAGCGGGTCTTTTTGTTCGTAGCTGGCGTTTTGAACCGAATGCCGTAATTCATCCATTTCCCGGAGATGTTCCTTCCAGTCTTCGTCGATGGTGTGGAGTAAAATGGATTTTTCAAACGATTTAACCAGTGCTTTCGACCCCGATTCATAGGCCTCTTTCAGGTTGGTAGCGATGTTGTATATTCTTTTTCCATCGGAGATGGGGATAAGAATATTTTCATACATGGTACCCTGTTTTTCGTACACATCTTTGATGACCGGTTGGGCAATTTCCGCCAATCGATCCGTCTTGCGTTTGAATCCCGATATGGCTTTTTCAACCGCTTTTTCAACTTGTGCGTCGATTTTCATCTCCTTCATCTCTTTTTCGGAAAAGGGAATCTCGACTGCCATCACACGGAAAAGGTCAAGCTTCATGTTTTCGAAATCGTCCTCATTGGCTTCCACCACATTCCTGGCCGTCTCCGTTATCATATTGGCAACATCAATTTCGATACGGTCTCCCA
This sequence comes from Petrimonas sp., assembly GCA_041848845.1. Lineage (GTDB taxonomy): Bacteria > Bacteroidota > Bacteroidia > Bacteroidales > Dysgonomonadaceae > Petrimonas. Next base: position 18,346 of record JBGZJM010000082.1, read on the forward strand.
TCAATGCGTGACGGCGACGCTTATAGATCACCTCGCGTTGAGAATTCATCACGTCGTCGTATTCCAACAACCGTTTACGGATACCGAAGTTGTTTTCCTCCACTTTCTTCTGGGCACGCTCCACCGATTTGTTCAGCATGTCGTGCTCAAGCATGTCGCCTTCCTTGAAGCCCATCCGGTCCATAAGCCCGGCAATCCGTTCGGTGGCAAACAAACGCATCAGGTCGTCTTCGAGCGACACGAAAAAAACCGAAGAGCCCGGATCTCCCTGACGACCGGCACGGCCGCGCAACTGACGGTCGACACGACGACTCTCATGCCGTTCCGTGCCTATAATGGCCAAACCGCCGGCTTCCCTCACTTCGGGCGTAAGTTTA
>JBGZJM010000083.1:0-3864 GCA_041848845.1 Petrimonas sp.
CAAGCTATTAATTGCGCTATTCGCGTTGGGAACAATTTTCTGGGGGTGCGACTCTATGATCTACGAGGATTTGTCAGAATGTCCCCAAGGTGTATATGTGAAATTTTATTCGATGACCCCTTGTGCCTCGGATTCTGCGTTTATCGGTCAAGTGTCCGATTTGCACCTGTTCGCCTTTAACGACAAAGACGTGCTGGTATCCTTCACACAACAAAAAAACGTGTCGTTGGACAAAGATTACGTGGTTCTCATGCCGGTGTCCAACGGGTATTTCTATTTCATCGGGTGGGCGGGAGTAAATGAAAATTTTACTCCGGGCATTTTCACTGCGGGCGTTACCACAAAAAAAGATGTGATGCTTACCCTCAATTCGCAAAACAACCGTGCCGCAGCGCTGGGTACAACAAAGGTGTGGCAGGGCGTCAGCCCGGTGGTCTTTTTGCAGGATCCCGTCGTGGTGGGTACCGAATACAAACGCACGGCCGTAAATTTGCAGGAGGTTACCAATCGTGTAAACATAGAAATCGAATTGCATGAGTCGGTCTTGAAAGATACTGCCCCCCGAGACTTTGAAGTGGAAATCGTTTCGGCCAACGGTACCGTGAACATCGACGGTTCCATGCCGCTCAATTCCCAAACGCTCACCTATCCCGTCACGGTAACTTATACCGGCAACAGCCTCAAGGCGCCATACTCCCTGATGGATTTAAAAACCGGATACGGAAACCTGATTACCGTAACAAACAAAAAAAACGGGGAAACCGTTTGGCGGGGAGACCTTATCGGCAGCATCCTGTTGAAAAACCCAAACGTGAATTTGGAGTGCAAAAACGATTTCGACGTGAAATTCGTCATCAAAGACAAATGCCTCGATTGTGCGACATACGTGTGTTGGGAAATTCTCGTTGATGACTGGGTAGTACACAGTTACCAGGTAGAACTGGATACTCCTTGATTTCTGGATGTTACCTTACCGTATCACGGATATAAACAAATGGAATTACTTGAATATGCTAAAATTAGATGTAAGATATATAACTTTTCTCCTGCTCTTGTTTGCATGGACGGGGTGCCAGAAGATAGTCGAAAATCCGGAACAGGAAACAAATACGAATGACCCCGTGGTTTACCTTACTGTGGACACGAGAGCGGCGCACACGCATGGAGAGGAATCTATCAACATGGATAGTGACGATTTTGAAGATCATATACATAGCCTCGCCTTGCTGGTGTTCGATACCACTTCGGGAAGTAAAATAGCCGAATATTATACCACCAACATCGGTGCGGGGGAAGCGTCGTACGTTTTCACGGCGAAACTGACTCCCGGAGCGCGCGATTTCTATTTCGTGGCAAACCTGTTGCCCGGGATGAAAGAGTCTTTCGAGACACTTGGCAGCCGGGCGGAAATGAACGCCCAAATGGCCTCGTTCCACGATTTGAAAACCGCACACTATCTGGGCGCTGCCAATAGGAACGGTTTCCCCATGGCGCGGGTGTATCCCAATCAAACCATTACAGAAGGCGGAAGCGTGTATCAGCCGCAGCCCTTTAAACCGCTTGTGAACGGAGTAGCCGAAAATTACGTGAAACTTATCCGCGTGGTGGCAAAATTGGAAGTGATTTTCGAAGATACGGACGTGAACAATGTAGAGAAAGTGGAATTGGTAAATGCGAATCAAAAATTTAGCCTGGTAGAAACAGGCAGCGAGCCTGCCCAATATGTGGGCGATGTGCAAATGAAGCGGATAACCGGGAAAAACAACTGGCTCGCTTATATGCCCGAGGCGATTGTGTCCGGCGGAAAATGGTGGGGAAACACGGGGATTTCCGACAACAAACCCATCAATTATTTCAGGATTACGGATAAAAACGGAAACAGTTATTCCATTCCCATTATTACTCATGACGAAGCCATTCCCGGCGGAAAATACCTGCCTTTCGCGGAGGGAAAACTTGCCGACAAGCCCGACTATACCGTATATCGTAACCACCACTACAGATACGAGATTAAGAATCTGCCCAACCGGATCGAAATCATCTACTCCATCAGCGACTGGAAAGTGGTACAGAAAGAACTCTATATGGGATACGGATACAATGTGGAGGTGGACATCAACGGAAATATTACCGTTACCAATACGATGGAAAACTGCGATCCCCACTCTGTGCGCCTGGAGGCTAAAAACGGCGCCTATTTCGGAAACAACAGTTCCAACACATCGGTTGTGTTCTCGGAAGTGGGCGACGGAGTTTCGCAAGCCTATCAGGTAAACAAAGACAATGTAACCTCAGGAAGCATTTATTTGGAGGTCTATTACAATAAAACGCCCGGCGCGGGGACACCCGATAAAGTATTTACCAAGTAACAAGACAGAAACCGTAATTATGAGAGATAAATTGCTATATGCCACCCTGATATCCGGCTTGCTGTTTGCCGCGTGCATCAGGGAGAACATCGGAGAGCCGGTGGCCGACAATAAACCCATCGAAATTTCGTTCCGCGTGGTTGATTTCACCCAAAGCGAAGCGCGCAGCACAAAAAGTTCGGGAAGCCAGCAGGAACAGAGCGTAGACAACCTCTACCTCTTCCTGTTCAATAACGCGGGAACCAATCCGGAAAGGTATTACATAGAAAGCGCTACCTTTGCCGGAGGAACTTGGGATGCTGCCGGTATGAAGGTAAAACTGGATATGACACAGACGGAAGCCGGTACCAGACAGGTATATGCCGTTGCCAATATAGACGCGGCCATGAAAACCGCTTTAGACGGAGTGGCGGCGGTAACTGCTTTCCAGACCGTTTTCAGAACAACCGCTCAGCCATGGTCTCCCAATATCGCATCGGCTTTCCTGATGACGGGAAACAAATCTCACAATTTTGCCCCGGATCATCTTCTGGATAATGTTCCGCTCATTCGCGCCGTGGCGAAAATAGAATTGAACGTGAAATTGAGCGCACTGTTCCGGGTTACAGGCAACGATAATTATAAGCACCGGTTAGTGGATTTCGATACCCGCACGTACGTGGAGAAGCCGGCGAGCAAACCGGATAATCTTGCGTCGTCTGTCGGCAACGCATGGCCCAATCTGTCGGATTGGACCGGATGGAGCAACAGTTTGTCCGGAACACCGGCTCCCGATGCCGGATTGGGTTACACAACAGACGCAAGCGGTAAAATAACCGCCCTGCGATTGATTACCTACCTCAACGAGCGAGACAACAAAGGTACGGCAATAGAAATAGCATTGCCCCGCATAGACGACGGCGAATTGCCGCCACCCGAATTTGGCCCCGAATTGTACCGCTTGCCGTTGCCGGATAAAATCCAGCGCAACCACTGGTACAAATATGATGTGGAGATTTGAGTTTTGAGAAATACCAACCGATGAGCTATCCAATAACAAATAAACAAACGTATATATGAAAAATAGACTCATGCTTTTGTTTCTTACCGTACTGCTGACGCTTCCATTCGGAACAAGGATTAAAGCCCAATGTACTTCGGGCACGCTTTCCAATTTGGTGGTTACCCCGTCGACATGCAATAACAATGGTAAAGTACAAGTTGACTATTCCATAGGAGGGGGGGGCACCCAGGCAACCCTCTCCATTTACCGGGACGGAGAAAGCAATGCTACAGCTTCGACCGATGTTTCTACAAGTTCGGGGACACATACTTTCGAACATCTTTCGCCCGGTAAGTACACGGTAAAATTACTCTGTTTTGAAAACTTGTCGCAGGTGTACGCTCAACTCGATGCAACCGTGGGAGCATCTCCTCCCTTGAACCTGTCAATAATCAACGATAGGATTACCGTTTCGGGAATCTGCTCCAATTTTACGCCGGGAGGCGTGATAGA
>JBGZJM010000084.1:0-3432 GCA_041848845.1 Petrimonas sp.
ATTTTAAAGACCATACGAATTTAACAAAAACAGCTGTACAGGTTTCGGTTCTCGATACTCTGGTGGCGCTTCTTGCCGGACTGGTCATCTTCCCGTCGGCCTTTGCGCTGACGGCGAATCCCGATACCATTGTTTCGGAATTGGTGGCGGGGGGGCCCGGGTTGCTCTTTATTACCGTTCCCGGGCTTCTCAATCAAATGCAAGGATCGATGATCTGGTCGGCCATGTTTTTTCTCCTTTTGGCGATCGCCGCGCTTACCTCCACCATTTCGCTGATGGAGGTTGTTACCGTTTATATCCAGGAAGAGTACAGGGTAAGCCGAAAAAAGGGCTTGCTTTTTGTGCTCATCGGAGTCTTGCTCCTGGGCACCCTCTCTGCTCTTTCCCCGCGGTTTTTCAATACATTGGACATGGCTTCGGCGAAAATAATGCTTCCCGTGGGTGGATTGTTCATTTCGCTTTTCGCGGGGTGGCACCTCGACAGGAAAATGGTTCAAGCACAACTGACCAACGATGGAAAAATAAAATTCGGCATCTCCTTCCTGAAGGCATATGGCTTTATTCTTAAGTTTCTGGCACCAATTGCCATCTTGTTGATATTTGTATACGGTCTAATCGGGTAGGACGGTTTAAATAATCCTAAAGGCAATCCATCGCTTGGGGACTCCGTAATTTATTATTATTTTTGCATCAAAATAGCGGCACGGCATGCAATATAAAATATACCCGCCCGAAAAGTTAAAGGCAACCATCGAGCTTCCGGCATCCAAGAGCATCAGCAACAGGGTTCTCATCCTGAATGCGCTTAGCTTGAATACCAACCCGGTGGAGAATCTTTCGGATTGCGAGGACACGCGGGTCATTATCGATGCCTTTAACTCCGATTCGAATGTGTTTGACGTGAAAGGCGCGGGAACGGCCATGCGGTTTCTGACGGCTTTCCTGGCCGGAATGGACGGAGAGTGGATTGTTCGGGGTTCGAAACGGATGCACGAACGTCCCGTTTATCCGTTGGTGGATACGTTGAAAGCGGTAGGAGCCGATATTGAATACCTGAAAAACGAAGGTTATCCTCCGTTGAAAATCCGGGGAAAAAGGTTACAGGGCGGGGAGGTGCATGTCTCCGGCAGCGTCAGTTCGCAGTTTATTTCCGCGCTGATGATGGTGGCCCCTACTATGGAGAACGGACTGATCATCAATATCCGGGACGAAATTATATCGAAGCCTTATATCAGCCTGACCGCCAAACTGATGGAAGAGTATGGCATTCACCTTAAATGGGAGGGAAACAGGATAAGGATCAAGCCGCAATCCTATAAGCCCGTCAGTTTTAAGGTAGAGTCGGATTGGTCGGCCGCCTCTTACTGGTACGAAATGGTGTCGCTTTGCCCCGATGCCGAGATTACCCTGCTCGGATTGAAGGAAAACAGCTATCAGGGCGATGCCAACCTGGTAAGTCTTTTTAAGGACCTGGGCGTTTCAACGGAATTTGTATCAGACGGTGTGATCATCCGGAAAGCAGGAAAGCCCAACAAAAAATTTTTCCATAATTTTATCTGCGAGCCGGACTTGGCGCAAACTTTTGCCGCAAGCTGCTGTTTCCTGCATGTGCCGTTTATTTTTTCGGGCGTCCAAAGCCTGCGTATCAAGGAAACGGACCGTATTGAAGCGCTGAAGACGGAGTTGAAAAAACTGGGATTCGTCTTGCGGGAAACCGACAGTGAGATGCTGGAATGGGACGGTGAGCGCTGCTTTGTTGAAGAGAATGCGGTTATGGACACGTACGACGATCACCGGATGGCGATGTCGCTGGCGCCGGCAGCCATTCCGTTTAAGTCGGTGACGGTGAATGACCCGCACGTTGTCGGCAAGTCGTACCCGAACTTCTGGGACGACCTCGGAAAAGCCGGATTCCGTGTCGAAGAGATTTGAAATACCGATTGACCGGCGACTCCGTAATTTTTTGTCTGTCCGTTTGGGTTATAAAATTCTTTAATCTTTAAAAAATGACAAGTTTATATATATTGCTCGGAATTGTCCTGTTCTTCCTCGTGGCGTTGCATGTTTCCAATACAATACAACGCAAAAAGGGGAACACGCGGGAACGTGAAACATCGTTACCGTCAATCGATGTAAGGACGAAACAGGAAAAAGAAAGCGGTTGCTGCGGCATGCACGAGGTTTGTGAGAAGGACAGCCTTATTGCCGCTTTCCGGGAGGAGCCCGAATATTTTGATGATGAGGAGCTCGACCGTTTTCGTTTTCGGGAATCCGGTAGTTATTCCGACAAGGAGGTGGAGGAGTTTCGCGAAGTATTCTACACTGTTGTGGATGAAGAGAAGCCGCGATGGGTACGCAGCCTGCAGTTACGCGGGATCGCTGTTCCCGATCAGATAAAAGACGAGATTGTGCTTGTTGTCAACGATTTACGAGAAGCAAAAATGCATGCCTGATTCCACCCATGGATATCCTTGAACTACTGGATTACGCTTTTTTCCGCAACGCCCTTCTGGGAAGCCTTCTTGCGAGCATTGCCTGTGGTATCGTAGGCACCTATGTGGTTACGCGCCGGTTGGTTTTTATCAGCGGGGGAATCACGCACGCATCGTTTGGCGGACTGGGTATCGGTTTCTATTTCGGCCTGAATCCCATCTTTTCGGCGATGGTCTTCTCGGTGTTTTCCGCATTCGGCATTCAGTGGTTGTCGCGAAAACAGGGTGTTCGGGAAGATTCCGCCATCGCCGTTTTCTGGTCGCTGGGAATGGCGGTGGGAATTATGCTCACGTTCCTCACGCCGGGGTATGCTCCCAACCTGTCGGAATATCTTTTCGGGAATATCCTCACCATTACCCGGACAGATATTGTTTCGCTCGCCATGCTTACCTCTGTCCTTTGTCTGTTTTTCGCCGTCAATTACCACGCCATTGTGTCGGTATCGTTCGACACGCAATTTGCCCGTACCCGGAGGGTGAATACCCGTTTCATGGAATACGCCATGATGCTTTTCGTGGCCGTCACCATAGTCTTAAGCATTCGCCTGGTCGGCATCGTGCTGTTGATGTCGCTCATCACCGTTCCCCAGATGACGGCCAACCTCTTTACCGTGAAGTATTCCCGGATCATCGGCTTGTCGATACTCATCAGCCTGGTGGGTTGCGTGGCCGGATTGATGTTGTCGTATTACCTCAACGTGCCGTCGGGAGCGTTTATCATCTTTGTGCTTATCCTCATGTTTGCCGCCGGGAAAGCAATCAAAGCGATTACCCGGCGAAAAACAGGACGGAACTGATTTATTGCGAATCTTTTTTGTGACTTGCATCTGTTAATTCCGACAAATGAAACAATCCGGCCCTGAATATCGCTTTATCCTTTTTGCGGTGATGGCCGCGGTTTTGTCTTCCTGCCTCAATCCGCAGCCCGAGGCGCCCGCCC